>URDE01000171.1:0-2022 GCA_900546525.1 uncultured Collinsella sp. | reverse complement strand
TTAAACGGGCGCTAGGGTGTCACCCTTACACCAACATTTTCGACGCGATCAACGCAGCAATGTTAATTGGGGACAGACTTAAATGCGCGAAAACGCACATTTAAGTCTGTCCCCAATCAACAGATGGCCCCATATCGCTCAAAAGAAAAAGCCTCCGCAGGTTTCCCCGCGGAGGCTTTTGTTACAAGGGCTATTTGTCGTCGTCGGTGTCGGCACCGGCATTGACGGCACAGTCATCGCCGGCATCATCGGATGCGGCTTCGGCATCCTCCTGCATGGCCGCCTGCGCAAATGCCGCGGCATCAGCCGCCAGCTCTTCCTCGCTCATACGAGGCATGCGCTTTTTGGTCGGCATGCCGGCCGCCTTGGCGTTGCGTTCCTCCTTGGCCGCCAGGATATCGCCCTCGCGCTCAAGGTAGGCATCCCACTCGTTGTCGAGCAGAGCATTCACGGCGTCGCCTTCGACGGTCTCGCGCTCAAGCAGCACCTTGGCCATCAGATCGAGCTGATCGCGGCGGGCATCCAGAATCTCGACCGCGCGACGATGGGCCTCACGCATAATGCGCTGGACCTCGATGTCGATGCGGCGAGCCGTCTCCTCGGAGTAATCCTGGTGATCGGCGTAATCACGACCAAGGAACACCTGATGTTGTGCCTCGCCAAACACTTGCGTGCCCAGCTCCTCGCTCATGCCCAGACGCGTAACCATCTCGCGCGCCATCTTGGTCGCACGCTCCAGGTCGTTGCTCGCGCCCGACGTGATGTCGTCACACATGAGCTCCTCGGCAACGCGGCCACCCAAGAACACGGCAAGCTCGTCAAGCATCTCGTTCTTGGTCTTGAGGAAGTGATCCTCCTGCGGAAGCTGCAGCGTGTAGCCCAGAGCCTGACCGCGGCTGACAATCGAAATCTTGTGGACCGGATCGGAGTGCTCCAAGATGTGACCCACCAGGGCATGGCCGCTCTCATGGTAGGCAATCGTGGTGCGCTCGGCTTCGGTCATCACACGACCCTTGCGTTGCGGTCCGGCAATCACGCGCTCCATCGACTCCTCGACCTCGTCCATCGAGATGACAGAACGATGACGGCGAGCGGCCAGCAGCGCAGACTCGTTGAGCAGGTTTGCCAGATCGGCACCGGTAAAGCCAACGGTCATCTGGGCGAGTTTCTCAAACTTAACGTCCTCGTCCATCGGCTTATTCTCGGCATGCACGCGCAAGATCTGCTCGCGGCCCTTTACGTCCGGACGGTCGACCGTGACCTGGCGGTCAAAACGACCGGGGCGCAGCAATGCCGGATCCAGAATATCGGGGCGGTTGGTTGCGGCGATCAGGATGACCGACTCGCTTTCTTCAAAACCGTCCATCTCGACCAGCAGCTGGTTGAGCGTCTGCTCGCGCTCGTCGTGGCCGCCGCCCAGACCGGCTCCGCGCTGACGTCCCACGGCATCGATCTCGTCAATAAAGATAATCGACGGAGCCTGAGACTTGGCCTCCTTAAAGAGGTCGCGCACGCGGCTGGCGCCGACGCCCACGAACATCTCGACAAAGTCAGAGCCCGAGATGCTAAAGAACGGCACGCCCGCCTCGCCGGCAACGGCCTTGGCCAACAGCGTCTTACCGGTACCCGGAGGGCCAACCAGCAAAACGCCGCGCGGAATCTTGGCGCCCAGCTTGCGATAGCGGTCTGGATCGCTCAGGAAGTCGCGAATCTCCTCGAGCTCCTCGACGGCCTCGTCCACGCCGGCAACATCCTCGAACTTGACCTTGGGGCGCGTGGCCTCGTTGGTCTTGGCATTAGTCTTGCCAAACTGCATGTTCCTATTATTGGCGCCCATCATCTGGCGCATAAAGTAGAACATGATGGCGATCAGGGCAATCGTCGGCAGCACGCTCATTGCCAAGTCGCCCCAGAAATCGGGGTCGTTGGTGTTGACGATATACTTGGTGTCGGGGTGCTCTGCCATAAGCTCGGCAAGCGAATCGGAGCCGACATAGGTCGAGGAGAAGCTCTTGAGCTCGC
>URDE01000170.1:0-2133 GCA_900546525.1 uncultured Collinsella sp. | reverse complement strand
CGCGCCACCTCGATAATCTCGTCAAAGCGCTCCAGACGCGCAAGCACGTTGATGAGCGCAAAGTGCGATTGCATGGACGAGCGTGCCAGATCGTAAAGATGGCGCACCTCGGGCAGTGCTCGTTCAAAGTCCTCTTGCTCGGCGTAAAAGCTGCAGATCTCGTGCTGGGCAAAGTACAGCGCATCGGGCGCACGAAGGATTCGCACAGAGCGGTCTTCTTCCAACACCGGTAGCACCATGCGCACCAGCTGGTTATCGCAAAACTGCGTTTGAACCGGACCTGTCGCCAAAAGCTCGGCGACGGCGCACTTAGCCTCCAACTCCTCGACAAGACGGGAAAAGCCTTCAAAGGCACCTGTACGGTCGACTTTTGCCTGCTCGCGCAATTCAACAACGCGGGCCACGTATGGGTCGTCGTCCTCTTCCATGACCTCCAACTCGTCAGCCGTATCGGCAAGCAGCAGATCGCGCAGCGCCGGCGGCAGTGTGCGATGGTCATCACGCGGACGAGCATGAACCTCCGCAGGCTCAATCGTCTCCGGAGCGGTTGACTCATACGCCTCAAGCACACGCTTGCACGGCATATCGTCCATGTCCATGCTCTCAAGATCCTTGGCGACAGGCACGCAATCGGCCAGATAGGCCGCGCGCCCAAAGAAATACGTTGCGACAACGCGCTCGCCCTGCTCACTGTCGGGAGCAGCAATCTGCACATAGCAGCGCGTGATGCAGGTGCCCGCGGCAAAACACGCTGCCGCAAGCGTAAGTGCCACGCGCGCATCGTGCTCCGCGGCCCAGATCGCGCGCATGTCCTCGTCCAGCTCGCGCCAGGCGTCATCCTGAGCGTCGTATTCACGTTGCGGCATGGCATCAACGACAGACCGCCCAAACCGAACGAGCATAATCCCCTCGGCAACGTTTGCCCGATAGGTATAGTCGAGCCGTGTGACCACGTTAAGCGCCTCGACAATACGCGCGAAGCGGGTACGCACATCCCACTCACCGCCCGGCTGGCAAGCCACCGTACCCGGTTTGCCCCACGGGTTATCGCTCGAGGCCGTATCGAGCAGTCGGGGAACATCGTTGGTCGTCTTGGCGATATGCCACGCATCAAAGAGCGCGCAGCCCTCAAGGCTCGGCGAGGATGCCGCAGGGGCCAATCCGGCCCCGATGCGCTCGAGGATGCCAGAGAGGCGGTTGAGACGGCACTCGATGGCAAGCAGCATGTCAATCTCGTCCTGGTCCAGCAGGCTACGATCAAAATTGAGATAGAAAAGCTTTGAGCGATCGATGCGAGCCAGGCTCATCTCGGACTTGGCGGCGATGGTGCGCAGTCGGGGCAAGTCGACCTCGCTCATAAGGGCGGCCGCATAACGCTCGATACCGCTCGGATTCTCGGCATGGTCGACACGGTAGAGCAGCGTCTCGATAGCGTCAGGTAGCGGTGCCGTGTTAAAGCCCAAAAACACCTCGACCGGCTCGGGCAACTTTACGAGCTTTATTTTGTCGACAACGTTTTGCATGTCCGCATCGAGACCGTCGACGCCCGCCGTGTTCGCAATAGCGCTTTCGGAGTTGGCAAATATCACGTAGCGCAAGAACATCGAGGCCATGAACTCGCCGTAAGGAAGGGCGCGGGTCGAATTCCATGTCTCGTGGTCGGACTGCTCGCGCATGGGGCCTTCGGGAGAGCCGGCAGTTTGCGCACACGTACGCATTGCACCGTTGGCTTCCCTTACCATAATCTCACCAATACTGGAATCCGACTCGTCAAGGACCAGCTCCATGTCGGGATCGTTGGGCAGCGGAGCCTCGCTAACGGGGCGGTCCACCTTGTACACCTCACCCGAAACGCTTACGTAGCCCAAAAGCGACACATGGCTTTTGCCAACGAATTCGACGACATAACAAGATTCATGCTGGTCCTCGCCAAAGAGTTTCCAGACCACGCCATATGAGCGCCCCGCAGGCTGCTCGGGCATCGCCGGAAAGCGCTTCTTGGGATCGAGAAACCTGAGCTTGTATGTCGGACGCTCTGCCACGAAGTATCACCCTGATCGGTCGCTTGAAGAAGGAGTGGTCACGGATGGGCCGCGACACCTACTCGAAATCTTACACGAGTCGACAGGAAAT
>URDE01000169.1:0-2163 GCA_900546525.1 uncultured Collinsella sp. | reverse complement strand
GAAGCGCTGTTTACGCCTGAGCTGGTGTTTTTTGATTGGGAGTGTGCGACGCCGGATGAGGTGTTTGCGCGGCTCGAGGGCGAGCTTGCCCCGCGCGGCTACATTGCCGACGGTTGGCTCGACGCCGTTCGCACGCGCGAGGATGCCTATCCCACGGGTCTTGCCATGCCGGCGGCAAACATTGCCATTCCGCATACCGATCCGGGGTTTGTGGCCAAGCCCTATATCGCGGTGGTGAAGCCCGCCGCGCCCGTGACATTTAACGCTATGGCTGGCATGGGCGCTCCGGTGCCGGCGCAGATCGTCGTCAATCTGGGCATCGCCGAGCCGGGCGGCCAGGTCGAGGCCCTGCAGGCGCTCATGAATATCTTTATGGACGCCGATGCCGCAGCCGACGTGCTCGGCCAGACCACGCCCCAGGGCATGGTCGACGCCATCCGCCGTCACTTCTAGGGTGGGGCTAAGCCGGCACTTGGGGACTGTCCCTAACTGCCGACAGCCAGAACAGCCCCCTTTGCACCAAAATGGTGCAGATTAACCTGTCCCCCATGCACCAGGTGTGTCGCGGGGTCCGCGTTGTGACACAATGGCGTTTGTTCGATTCGTGATGCGAAAGGCCAACTATGGCAAACAAGAAAAAGAACTCCGAGGCCGCGCCGACGCCCGAGCAGCAGGCTCGCGCTGCCTCCAGCTCTCGTAAGAAGCAGCGCAAGACGTACGTGTCCAAGACCGTCAAGATCGTCCTGGTGGTTATCGGCGTGCTGGCAATGCTGCTTTCCGTCTCGGCCATGGCATGCTCCGGCCTTATGTCGCAGGCAGAGGATACCTCGAGCTACAAGCTTACCGGCGGTGTCGCCGCCACCATCAACGGTACCAACCTCACCGAGGACACCGTGACCAAGCAGATCATGAGCATGCGCACGTCCTACGGTTACACCAAGGACAAGGACTGGGCGCAGTATCTGGTCGACAATGACCTGACGCCCAAAAAGTACCGCAAGCAGCTCATCGATTCCTACACGCAGCAGATTCTGCTCCAGCAGGTGCAGAAGGAAAACGGCGTGACGGTGTCGGACGAGGAGGTCGAGAAGGCATGGAAGGACGCGTGCAAGAGCGCGGGCGGTGCCAAGGCCTTTAAGAAGACCCTTAAGACCTACGGCTATACCGAGGACACCTACAAGGACTCGCTCAAGGAGAACCTGGCACAGCAAAAGCTTAAGGACGCCGTGGCGCCCACCAGTAAGCCCAAGGACAGTGAGATCGTCGATTACATCAACGAGAACCTGTCTAACTACAACGATGCCCGCCGCTCGTCGAACATCCTGATCAAGGTTGATTCCGACGCATCTGACGAGGACAAGGCCGCCGCCAAGGCCAAGGCGCAGGAGTGCCTGGACAAAATCAACTCCGGCGAACTGAGCTTTGAGGACGCCGTGAAGCAGTATTCCGACGACACCGGCTCCAAGGAGAAGAAGGGCGATGTGGGTTGGGATAAGCTCACCACCTTCGTCGACAGCTACCAGGCGGCGCTCGAGGGGCTCAACAAGGGTGATGTGAGCGACGTCGTCGAGTCGACCTATGGTTACCACATCATCAAGTGCACCGACTACTTCCATGTCGATAACCAGGTCGATGACATCAAGCAGGTGCCCAAGGACATCAAGAAGTACGTCTCTAACGTGGTGAAGACGCAGGCGGCCAGCACTGCATACGGCGAGTGGCTGGAGCAGTACAAGAAGGACGCCGACATTACCGTCAACCCCATGCCCAAGGACGTACCCTATAACGTGAGTCTAAAGGGCGTCACCAAGAGCTCGACCGACGATTCGTCGACGACTGAGTAATCATGGGACGGTGCTCGCGCGAGTGCCGCCCACACTATTGAGGAGGATTTGCAGATGACCAACGAAGAGCTGCAGAAGGAAATGATTGCGGCCATGAAGGCCAAGGACAAGGTTCGCCTGTCTATCATTCGCCAGGTCAAGGCCGAGGTGAAGAATATCGAGGTTAACGAGCGCCGCGACGTGACCGAGGAAGACGTCAACAGCATGATCAAGCGTCTGATTAAGCAGACGAGCGAGACGCTGGAGATGTCCATTAAGGCCGGTACCGACCAGGAGCGTACCGACAACCTGACCGAGCAGGTCAAGATTCTGGAGAGCC
>URDE01000168.1:0-2198 GCA_900546525.1 uncultured Collinsella sp. | reverse complement strand
GGTATCGGCAACCGTCGTCGCCATCCATGACCGCTTCTACGATGCCAAGGTCCCCGATTGGCTCGGCACCTTCTCGGGTTCCTCGCTGGTCTACCTCATCAGCTTTTTTGCCGTGTTCGCCCTTGCCGCCATCTCGGCCGCCATCGTGCCCTTCGTATACGCAGCGACCGAAACGCTGCGCCACGCACTTGTGGGCGTCGGCCCCCTCGGCGTGGGTATCTTTGCGTTTTTGGAGCGAGCACTCGAGCCCATGGGGCTGCACCACCTGCTCTACATGCCTATCTACTACGACAATTTAGTTATTAACGACGGTATCTACGCCACGTGGACCAATTTGCTCCCCATTCTCTCCCATAGCACGCGCCCCCTCAATGAGCTTGCGCCGTGGGCTGGTTTCACCGCCACCGGCTGGGTCAAGCTCTTTGGCCTTCCTGCCATCGCCGTTGCGTTCTACACCACCGCCAAGCCCGAACGCCGCGCTGGCCTCAAGGCCATCCTTCTGCCCGCCATCGTCGCTTCGGCGGTCTGCGGCGTCACCGAGCCGCTCGAGTTTCTCTTTATGTTCACCTATCCCGGGCTCTTTTTGCTCTATGCCGCCCTATCTTCCTGCCTCGCCATGGCTATGAACTTCTTTGGCGTCGTTGGCATCTTCTCGGGCGGCTTTATGGAAATGGCTGCCTTCAACTTTATCCCGCTCATGCGGGCGCATGCCGGCTCCTACCTTTTGGCACTCGGAATCGGACTCATCTTTAGCGTCATCTTCTTTCTGAGCTTTCGAGGTCTTATCCTGACCTTTGACCTTAAAACCCCGGGACGCGAGGACCATATCGCCAGCAACGCGGCGCTCTCACGCTTGACGGGAAACGACGTTGACGAAAAGCGCTCATCCAAAACCGGCGCTTCCGGCAACCAAGCCTCACAAGATCATCTCCTCGCCGAGCAGGTTGTGACGCTTCTGGGCGGCGTCTCCAACATTGCGGGCGCAACCAACTGCGCCACGCGTCTGCGCGTCGAAGTCGTGGATCCCTCCATCGTCGCGGACAATGCGACCTTTGTCGCAGCGGGTGCCAAAGGCCTCATCGTCACCGGCAAGACCGCTCAGGTAATCATCGGCATCTCGGTACCCCGCGTCAAAGAACACTTTGATCAGATTATGGGACTCGAACCGGGTTTTGCATTCGCCGCCTCGCCTTTTCATGCCGGCGATGGCGCCAAAAAGTATGGCAATGTCTGCTTCTTCGACATCGACGGTACGCTCGCCTGGCAAGATCCCAAACTTGCCCAAGAGCTCCCCGAGGGCGAGCGAGATCTTTCCCCCTATCCCAACGAGACGGTTGCACAGGCAATTCGCACGTTTGTCGCCAACGGCAACAAAGCTTTTATCTGTACGGGGCGCACCCTCAGCTGCATCCATCCCAAGCTGCTCGAACTGCCGTGGGCAGGCGTCGTGTGCCTCACGGGCGGTTACGCCGAACTCGAGGGGCGCGTCGTGCGAAACGCTGCCATAAGCCCCGGCATGTTACAGCGCCTCGCCCCCTATCTCGAGCAATCGGGCGAGGTCATTCGCTTTGAGGGCATCGATCGCGTCGTGCGCATGAGTGCAGATGCCCCCGAGACGTACGGATACGCACGCACCGTGGGCGACGCCGTCACGCAACTTGAGCACTACAACGCCTATAAAATTCTTATGTCCACACCACTTGCCAACCGCATCGCCCAAGATGAAGAGCTTGGACCTCTGCTCTGCCTCAACGAGCTCGAGCTCGAGGTCACAGAAATCTCGCCGCGCGAGTGCACCAAACGGGCCGGAATCAAGGCTGTGCTTGACGCCCTGGGACCAGACCACGGCACCGTATATGGCATTGGCGACGCGAGCAACGACATCGCCCTCATGGAGGCGGTCGATGTTGGCATCGCCATGGGCAACGCGCCGGACTTCCTCAAGGAAAAGGCCGACTACGTAACCGACAGCTTCGACCACGACGGCGTCGTCACCGCGCTCGAACACTTTGGGCTTATCTAGCCGAGCCCCTTGCCGCGTTTGCGGCCGCAAGACTCAATCGTCTTCAACCGCCGCGCTCGACGCCCCAATGTGGCAATATGTTGTCTGCATAATGCAACGGTGCAACCTAAGAAAGAATGCGAGAACCCGTGTCCAGTCCGTTTACCAGCTTTTTAGCCCAGCACTTTGACCAGAT
>URDE01000167.1:0-2221 GCA_900546525.1 uncultured Collinsella sp. | reverse complement strand
GTCAAAAAGATCGCCTTATGCGCGTGGAGCGCCGCGGCAACGGCACCGGCGGCGGTATCGGCGTTGATGTTGAAGAAGCCGCCGTCCTCCCCTGCCGCGACGGTAGCGATGACGGGGATGTACTCGCTATCGAGCAAGCGCTCGATATAGTCGGTGTTGACGTGCGTCACTTTGCCCACGCGACCGAGCTCGGGGTCGAGCGGCTCGGCGATGAGCGTGCCGGCATCGCTGCCCGACACGCCTACGGCCAGGTTGCCGTGGTGGTTGATGGCAGCGACCAGCTCCTGGTTGACCTTGCCGCCCAGTACCTCGCGCACGATATCCATAGTTGCCGGCGTGGTCACGCGCTGGCCATTCTTAAATTCGACGGGAATATCGTAATGGCTCAGCGCCTCGTTGATGGCCTTGCCGCCGCCATGCACGATGACGGGGCGCATGCCGATGATCTTGAGCAAAACGATGTCGCTCATCACGTCGCGGCGCAGTTGCTCATCGACCATGGCCGCTCCGCCATACTTGATCACGACCGTCTTGCCGGTCAGGTTTTTAATCCACGGCAGCGCTTCGAACAGCAGCTGCGCGGTTGCTTCGTTGGATTCGCTCGAACGACAATCGCGTGCGAATTTCATAATCTGCCTCGTCTTTCGTATCGTTATCACGCCGTGCTCCGCTGTCCGCAATGCGGCAAGATGCGCAGCGTGCCTGGAATCTAGGAACGGTAGTCACCGTTGATGGAGATGTACTCGTGCGTGAGGTCACAGGTCCACACGGTCGTTGCCGCGTCGCCTGCGCCCAGGTCGGCCGAGATCACGATCTCGGGCGCCTCAAAACGTCGCAGAGCCTCATCCTCGTCAAAGGGAACGGTCAGGCCATCGCGGCAGACAGGCATGCCCATCATGTCGATGGAAACGTCTTCCTGGTTAAACTTCACGCCGCACTTGCCGAGCGCCATGGCGACGCGGCCCCAGTTGCAGTCGTGACCGGCGATGCAGGTCTTGACGAGCGGCGAGTTGGCGACGGCACGGGCGGCGATATCGGCTTCCTCGTCGTTGGCGGCGCCGGTGACGTTAACCGTCACGAGCTTTGACGCGCCCTCGCCATCGGCCGCAATGTTGCGCGCCAGGCTCTCGCACACCTCGTGCACGGCAAAGGACAGTTCGTCAAAGGCATCAGTGCCCTCGACGATAGCCTCGGCTTCAGCGGCAGCAGCGCCAGAAGCAAGCATGATGCAGGTGTCGTTGGTCGAGGTATCGGAATCGACCGTCACCTTATTGAAGGTCTGCTTAACGGTCGAGAGCAACAGGGCGTGGAGCGCCGACGGCTCGACGGGGGCATCGGTAGTAATGACCGCGATCATGGTGGCCATATTGGGCATGATCATGCCCGAGCCCTTGCACATGCCGCCCACCGTATAGGCGTTGCCCGCATGGCCCGCAGCCTCACTGCGGTAGCGAACGGCATACTCCTTGGAGTGCGTATCGGTCGTCATGATGGCACGGGCCGCATCGGCACCGCCATGGGCAGAGAGCGCCTCGTAGGCGGACGGAACGGCCGTCTCAAACGTGTCGATCGGCAGAATCTGTCCGATCACGCCTGTGGATGCAACTAGAATCTGCTGGAGTTCACAGCCGATGACCTGCGACGCGATGTTGCATGTCTCTCGGGCGCAGGCTAGGCCGGTCTCGCCCGTGGCGGCGTTCGCGTTGCCGGAGTTGATTGAAACGCCGGCGATGATGCCATAGCCCTTGTCCGCACCGCCCAGGTTGGCACGGCTCACCTGCACGGGCGCCGCGCAAAAGCGGTTGGTCGTAAACACGCCGGCGCCTGGACAGGGCTTATCGGGCACGACGAGCGCATAGTCCAAGCGCTCGGGATTCTTCCGGAATCCCGCATGGATGCCTGCGGCCTTAAAGCCGGCCGCTGCCGTAACGCCACCCTTGACGGCGCGTATCTTAATATCAATCAGGTCGGTATTCATCGTCCCTACGACTCCCTATATCAAATAAAAAAGCGGGTATCGGCTGGCACGCCATACCGGTCGCAATTAGTAGACCAGCTTAAAAGTGGCGCCCAACTCGATACCCGACTACCAAATCGTTAACAATCGAATGTGCTACACCGGGCACGCCACTGTGGGCAAGCCTCGTCGCTCGTCAAAGCCAAAAACGATGTTGGCGCACTGGACCGCCTGGCCTGCTGCACCCTTGCACAGATTGTCGAT
>URDE01000166.1:0-2256 GCA_900546525.1 uncultured Collinsella sp. | reverse complement strand
GTCCTTTCGCCCGCACCATTAAATGAAAGAGCTCCCAGCAATGGGGGCTTTTTTGTTATGGGCCTCCTGTTGGTGTCACGTGGCTGCTTCGTGCGGGTATCCTAGTGCCAACGTGTGCCTATCAGAGGAGAGACCATGCTGTTGTCCGGTATTATTGCTGCTCTTACGAGCCTTCTACTTCCCATCATCATTTTGTTGCTGCTGCTCCCCAACGCCTGCTATGTCGTTGAACAGCAGCATGCCGTGATCATCGAGCGTTTGGGCAAGTTTAACCGCATCGTTAACGCGGGCTTCCACATGAAGGTGCCCGTGATCGACCGCAAGGCCGCCACGGTGAGTCTGCGCACTATGAAAAACGGCTTCGGCATCGACGTTAAGACCCAGGACAACGTGACCATCGGCCTTGAGGTCTCTGCTCAGTACCACGTGAGCTATGACATGGGCGCCGGCCCGGCAGATTCGGGTATCTACAAGAGCTACTACATGCTGCAGGAGCCCGTCGACCAGATGCGCGATTTCATCACCGATGCCCTGCGCTCTTCCATCCCTGTCTACACGCTCGATGAGGTCTTTGCCAAGAAGGATGACATCGCCAAGGACGTCAACGCCACCGTGTCCGAGCAGATGGCTGCCTACGGCTTCACCCTCGTGTCGACACTCATCACCAAGATCGCGCTGCCAACCGAGGTCGAGAACTCCATGAACGACATCAACGCCGCCCAGCGCAAGCGCGCTGCTGCGCAGGAGCTCGCCGAGGCCGACCGCATCAAGCGTGTCACCGAGGCGACCGCCGAGGCCGAGGCGATGGAAAAGGCAGGCGAAGGCATCGCCAACCAGCGCAAAGCCATCGCGCTGGGCATCAAGGATTCGCTCGAGATTATCCAGGAGACGGGCGTCGGCAACGACGAGGCTAACCAGCTGTTCATGTTTACGCAGTGGTCCGAGATGATGACGGAGTTCGCTCGCACGGGTAAAACCTCGACGGTCGTGCTGCCGAGCGATTTCTCGCAGTCGGCCTCGATGTTCGAGCAGATGTTGACCGCCGACAAAGTGCAAAACGATTCGAAGGAGTAGACGCGCGTGAAATACACCGTCGTTTGCGTTGGTAAGCTCAAAGAGCGCTTTTGGAAGGACGCGTGCGCTGAGTACACCAAACGCCTAGGTGCCTATGCCAAGGTAGATATGCGCGAGGTTGCCGATATCGATCCGGCCAAGGCGGGCGGCGTGGATGCCGCGCGCGACAAAGAGGGTGCGGCGATTCTCGCAGCCCTGCCGCCTCGAGCGCATGTGATCCTGCTTGCCATTGAGGGCAAAGAGCGCTCGAGCGAGGAGCTTTCGGCGCGGCTCGACGATCTTATGCTGCGTGGTAACAGCGACATCGCCTTTGTGATTGGCGGATCGGACGGCGTGAGCGATGACGTGCGCGCGCGGGCCGACGAGATGCTCAGCTTTGGACGCATTACCTTGCCGCATAACTTGGCGCGTGTGGTGCTGCTGGAGCAGATTTACCGTGCCTGCAAGATCAGTCGTGGCGAGCCGTATCACAAATAGGTCGGCAATACGAAACAATGGCGTGGGACAATAGCTTTCGTTTTTGAAGAGCGTGTCTGAGAGGACTATGAGATATGAAGATTGGGTTTGTCGGTTTTGGCAATATGGCGAGCGCTATGGCCGATGGCTGGATCGCTGCCGGTGTAGCTGCGAGCGACATGTGCGCCTGTGCGGGTCGCTACGACGCACTGGTTGAGCGCTGCGAGGCGCGCGGCATGGCCGCCTGCCACGATGCCGCCGAGGTTGTCGCCGCATCCGATATCGTGGTCGCTGCGGTCAAACCGTACATGATCGAGAAGGTATTCGCCCCGCTCAAGGATGCTCTTGCCAAAAAGGTCGTTCTGTCGGTTGCCTGGACCTGGGACAGTGTCAAGTGGGAGCAGGTCCTGCCGGGCGTCGCGCATATCTCGACGGTGCCCAACACGCCGGTTTCGGTGGGCGAGGGCGTCATCGCTTGCGAGAAGGCTTCCACGCTTAGTGATGAGCAGAGCGCAGTGGTGCTTGATCTGCTTGGCAAGCTCGGTGCGGTGGTCGAGCTCGATACGAGCCTGCTGTTTGTGGGCGGCACGGTGGGTGGTTGCGCTCCGGCATTTGTCGCTATGGCAATCGAGGCCCTGGGCGATGCGGCGGTCAAGCATGGTATCCCGCGTGCCGATGCCTATCGCATTGTGAGCCAGATGGTGCTGGGTACGGCAAAGCTGCAGC
>URDE01000165.1:0-2324 GCA_900546525.1 uncultured Collinsella sp. | reverse complement strand
TATCAACACCTCCCCTCATACAAAAAATGTGACAAAGGGACGGTCCCTTTGTCACATCGCATACCAATCGCTTGTGTTGCGCGCTTAGGCGAAGGTGATCTCGCCGGTCTCGCAGTCCATATCGGCGATGCGGGCCAAGCTCTCGACGCGGAAGCCGCGCTCGCGGAGCTTATCGCCGCCGCCCTGGAAGCCCTTCTCCACTGCAATGCCAATACCGGACACCTCGGCACCCGCAGCCTCGCAGATCTTGATGAGACCCTCGAGCGCGCAGCCGTTGGCCAGGAAGTCGTCGATAATCAGGACCTTGTCGCCCTCGGACAGGAAGCGCTTGCCGACGATGACCGGGTACTCCTTCTGCTTGGTAAAGGAGTAGATGGTCGTGGCATACTGCTCGCCGTCAAGGTTGATAGACTGCGCCTTCTTGGCAAAGACCACCGGCACGCCGCCAAAATGCTGAGCCGCGATGCAAGCCATGCCAATGCCCGAAGCCTCGATCGTCAGGATCTTGTTGATCTCGACACCCTCGAACAGACGGGCCCACTCGGCACCCATGTGGTCGAACAGCTCAACGTCGCACTGGTGGTTGAGGAAGGCGTCAACCTTAAGGACGTTACCGGCCTTTACGATGCCGTCATGGCGAATACGATCCTCAAGCTCCTGCATGGCGCAACCCCTTCTCGCGGCAACGATACCGCGCGATTAATAAACGTTGTTCGATAGTCTACCACGGACCGACCCCCGCCCGTCCCACAAGCCGCATCGCACCATAAAGCCGCAAGACCAGTAGATGGGCCGATTCGTGGCAAGCCTGCCTCCACAAGCTAATGGCGGGCGCGCACCCTCACCAAACGCACCATGGCAAGCGCAAAGCCCACGGCGGCCACAGCCATGAGCACGTAGAACACCGAACGGAAACCAAACAGGAACACATCCGGACGGCCTGCAACAAAACTGGTCACGGCCTCGCCCATCGCCACGCTCATCTGCCCATACAGGATATGCGACGCCGCCGTAATGCCCACCGCCATACCCGCATAGCGCGCTAGACTACCCAAGCTGCCTGCAAAACCGAGCGCCTCGCGCGGGGCCGAACCCATATACAGCGAGTTGTTGGGGCTCTGGAAAATCGACGTGCCGCACGACATAAACGCGGCACAGCACACGATCACAGGGATAGAAGAGTGCTCGTCGAGCGTGCTTACCGCAAAGAGACCGCACACGTACACGCCCAGGCCGACCGCCGTGGGGCCCTCGCAGCCAACACGGTCCGAAACCGTTCCCGAAAGCGGGCCGATAAAGGCATTCACCATCGGCAGTGCCAAAAAGAGCAGTCCGGAAATATCGGAGCTAAAGCCATGGGCGTCCTGAAAATAGAACGGCAGAATAAACTCGGATGCGCCAATGCCAACGAACACGATGAGCATGCAGGCAAGGTTGATGGTAAAGGCCGAATTTGCAAAGCAGCGACGAGCAGCCTCGATCAGGGACATGGGACGCTCGCCGGCCTCCGGCTTAACATGCGGCAGCGTATAGAGCCCCACGATAAACGAGATGACGCCAATGGGCAGGTTGATGAGGAAGATACTCTCCCAGGGAAAGCTTGCCACCAGCATGCCACCGAGCACGGGGCCACACATCATGCCGAGGGCCACGAAGGTCGCGAGAATACCCATAGCACGACCGCGTTCGCGCGCCGGAAACGACTCGGTGATGATACCCATGTTGTTGGCCATGGCCGCCGCGCAACCGACGCCCTGAACAATACGTGCCAGAATAAGAACCTCGAGCGAGGCCGAAAGGCCACAAAGCAGCGAGCCAACCGTAAAGACGATGACGCCCAGCTGGAACACATTCACCTTGCCGCGCACGTCGCCCAGGCGGCCAAACGGCAGCATAGCCACGCATGTCGCAAGCAGGTACACCGAACTCACCAGCTGAATGCGATCGAGGCCCACGCCCAGTTCCTTTTGCATCACGGGCAACGCCACGGTCACGACGGTCGAATCCAGGCACACCATAAACGTCATGATGAGCACGGTAAACAGAATCGCCCACTTGTTCTTGCCATGGGTGTCGCCCTCAAGGGCAATGTGCTCGCGGCGCAGCTGCTCTGCGGTTTTCTCCATATCCATCCTTTCGAGTGGCGCAACACAAAAACGGGACCCCGATCGCCTGCAAACAGTCGCGATTGGGGTCCCGCCTACGGAATCGGAACGAAAGGTCGTCGAAGCTTTCTGCCAGCATCGGCGCCTCGTGCGAACGCTAGCCTAGCACTGCTCGAGCGCCTGCTCAAGGTCGGCAATCAGATCGGCCGTGTCCTCGAG
>URDE01000164.1:0-2518 GCA_900546525.1 uncultured Collinsella sp. | reverse complement strand
GCGCCCAGGGCCAGGCAGCCCATGATGCCCTGCTTGCCCTCGAGGCTGTTGTTGACAATGTAGGTATCGATGTCGTTGACCTCGGGCGTGACGATATAGCCGTTGAGCATCTCGGCGCACTTTTTGCGGGCGAGCGGCACGATGGGGGTGTGGTCGGCCACGCCGCCGCCGATGATAATCTTTTGCGGTGCGTAGCACAGCGTGTAGGTCATGAGCGCCTGTGCCAGATAGCCTGCGAGCAGGTCCATGGCCTCCGGGTCATCGGCCATGTCTCCGGCGCTCTTGCCATCCCAACGCTTTTTAACGCCGGGACCGGCGATGAGGCCCTCGAGGCAGTTGTCGTGGAAGGGGCAGGCGCTGTGCTCGCCAATGGTGTCGCGCGGGTCGCGCGTGACCAGGATGTGGCCTGCCTCGGGATGCATCATGCCGTGCACGAGCTGGCCGCCCGAGAGCACGCCGGCGCCCACACCGGTGCCGATGGTCAGGTAGACCACGTCTGTGAGGCCCTGGGCGCAACCAAAGGTGACCTCGCCCAGGCAGGCAACGTTGACGTCGGTGTCGTAGCCGCAGGGAATATTGAGCTCGTTTTGGATGGTGCCCAGCAGGTCGAAGTAGCGCCATGCCGTTTTGGGCGTCTCCAGGATCTTGCCGTATTGGGGCGAGGCGGGGTTGACCGCGGTGGGGCCAAAGGCGCCGATGCCCAGCGCGGCGATGCCCTTGTCGGCAAACCATGCATTGACGGCCTCAACGGTCTCCTGCGGGGTCGTGGTCGCGATCTGCTCGCGCTCCAGGACCGTACCGTCTGCATAGCCCGTGGCGCAGACCATCTTGGTGCCGCCGGCCTCGAGCGCTCCGATAAGCTGCTGTTCTGCCATAGTATTCCTCTCACTGGGACGAGTTGCTCCGTGACTAAAGTATAGGGCTCTAAACCATTTAAGAAAGCGCTATAAAAAGAAGCCTCGCAACGCGGCGGGCGGTGCGAGGCTTCTTTGGTTGCTTTAGTTGCTGGGCCGTCCTTACCCGCGCGGCTTGATTTTATCACGTAACGACTTGAGGTTCTCCAGCGCTGCGTTGAGCGTCTCGTCTCGCTTGGCAAAGTGGAAACGAATCAGATGGTTGACGGGCTCGCGGAAGAAGCTCGAGCCGGGCACGGCGCCCACGCCCACCTTAGACGCGAGATCCTCGCAGAATTCGAGGTCGCTGTCATAGCCAAACTCAGAGATGTCCATCATGACGTAGTAGGCGCCCTGCGGCACGTTATGCACAAGACCGATGCTATCGAGCCCCTGGCAGAACAGGTCGCGCTTGGCGGCGTAGAGGTCGAGGACCTCCTGGTAATAGCTGTCGTCGAAGTTGAGGGCGGTGACGACAGCTTCCTGCAGGGGAGCGGCGGCACCCACGGTGAGAAAGTCGTGGACCTTCTTGATACGCTCGGTAATCTCGGCCGGGGCAATGGTGTAGCCCAGGCGCCAACCGGTGATGGAGTACGTCTTAGACAGCGAGCTGCAGCTGATGGTTCGCTCGAACATGCCGGGTAGCGTGGCCATATAGACGTGCTCGTGGGGCGCGTAGACGATGTGCTCGTATACCTCGTCGGTAATGCAGTAGGCGTCGTACTTTTTGCACAGGTCGGCGATGAAGGTGAGCTCCTCGCGCGTAAAGACCTTGCCGCAGGGGTTGGACGGGTTGCACAGGACGATGGCCTTGGGATCATTGTCACGGAAGGCCGCCTCGAGGACCTCGCGATCGAATTCGAACGTGGGCGGGTTGAGCGGCACGTAGATGGGCTCGGCACCTGAGAGGATGGTATCGGCGCCGTAGTTCTCGTAGAACGGCGAGAAGATGACGACCTTGTCTCCGGGGTTCGTAACCGTCATCATGGCGGCCATCATGGCCTCGGTGGAGCCACAGGTGACCACGATGTTCTGGTTGGGGTCGACCGGCATGCCCATAAAGTGCTCCTGCTTGGCAGCGAGCGCCTCGCGCATGGCCTGGGAGCCCCAGGTGATGGAGTACTGGTGATAGAGCGGCTTGGGGTCGGCGGCGATGGTGCTCAGGCTGTTGAGCAGCTGCGCCGGGGGATCGAAGTCAGGGAAGCCCTGCGAGAGGTTGACGGCACCGTACTTATTGGAGATGCGTGTCATGCGGCGGATGACCGAATCGGTGAATGATGCCGTGCGATTGGAGAGTTCTTTCATGACGGTCCTTTCGAGGGTTTGCAGTGGGGCAAGTTTACTCCTATGAAAAGGGTGGGAATTGCTCGAAACGCACTCGAAAAACTCTTTTCAAAATTCTTGAAAATTGGGGCTTGCATCGCATGGCGTTCCTTGCAATAATAGTCGAGCGCGAAGCGCACAGGACACGGTGGGTGTAGCTCAGTTGGCTAGAGCGACGGGTTGTGGTCCCGTAGGTCGAGGGTTCGAGTCCCTTTACCCACCCCAGTTCTTGCTTCGTGTTGATATCGGGTCGTTAGCTCAGTTGGTAGAGCAGGGGACTCTTAATCCCAAGGTCCAGGGTT
>URDE01000163.1:0-2550 GCA_900546525.1 uncultured Collinsella sp. | reverse complement strand
CCCAAAACGAGCAGGCTAAAGACATCAGCAAGAGGCATGAAAGACCACTATCCCAACTGGAAGAACAACGCGAGGCCCAGGGCTCCGAAGGCCGCGGCGACAATCCAAAAACGGATGACGACCTTGGTCTCGGCCCAGCCCTTCTTTTCAAAATGATGATGAATGGGCGCCATAAGGAAGACGCGCTTGTGCGTAAAGTGGAAATAGACGACCTGGATCATGACCGACAGGGTCTCGACGATAAACAGACCGCCGATGATGAGGGAAACGACTTCGGTGTTGGTCATGATGGAGGTGCAGGCAAAAGCGGCACCCAGGGCAAGCGAGCCGGTATCGCCCATAAAGATGCTCGCCGGATAGCAGTTGAACCACAAAAAGCCCAGGCAGGCGCCGGCGCACGCCGTGCAGAAGATGGACAGGTTCACATCGCCGTGCAAAAACGCCATGGCAGCCATGGCCAGCATGGCGATCATGGAGGTGCCGCCGGCAAGACCGTCCAAGCCGTCGGTGAGGTTTACG
Organism: uncultured Collinsella sp.; assembly: GCA_900546525.1. Taxonomy (GTDB): domain Bacteria; phylum Actinomycetota; class Coriobacteriia; order Coriobacteriales; family Coriobacteriaceae; genus Collinsella. The sequence continues at coordinate 2,031 of URDE01000163.1, read as the reverse complement.
GCGTTGGAAAGGCCCGCGATCATCAGCCAGCAAAAGACAAGGTAGAGCCACGGAAAAGAGAGGCCGCAAATGGTGGTCGAGAGCACACCAAGGTCGATCGTCAGGCCACCGGGGAAACGAATCTCGGGGGCGACGCCGCACCAGTTGACAGCAAGCACGGTAAAGGTAACGCAGATGAGGGTAAGGCCAATCATCTTGGCGTGAGGCGTCAGGCCGAGCGAGCGGCCGTGCGTGACAGAAGTCAAGTCATCGATGAGACCAAGTACGCCGGTTGCCAGCGTGGCGAGCAGCACAAGCACGAGCTCGGTGGTGAGCTTTCCCATCAAAAGGCACGTCAGCGAAACGGCCACCAGGATGATGACGCCACCCATGGTGGGCGTGCCCTGCTTAATCAGGTGACGCTTGGGGCCATCGGCGCGAACCTGCTGGCCGATGCCCTCGACCTTCAGGAGCTTAATCCACCACGGCATAAGCAGCATCGCGATGACGGCGGCGATGCCCAATCCCAAAAATGCTTGGTACGTAGGATACGAAGGATTGCCGAACATGGACTAGCACACACCTTCCACAAAGCGATCGAGTTCAACGAAGCGTGAGCCCTTGACCAGCACGACATCATGCTGCTCAAGAGCGCCGCCCATACGGTCGAGCACCTGCTGATAGTCGGAGAACACCTGAATGCGGTCCTCATCCATACCCATCATGCGCGCGGCCTCGGCCATACGCTGGGCAAGCTCACCGCCGACACATGCGAGCATATCGAGCTTCTTGGCCGCCGCATAGGCGCCCACCAGCTCATGCATGCGAGGAGCCTCGTCGCCCATCTCGCCCATCTCGCCCAGAACCGCCATGCGCGAACCCGTGCACGAAAGCGAACACAGCAGGTCGAGGCCGGCTGCCATCGATTCGGCACTGGCGTTATATGAGTCGTCGATGACGCGGGCGCCGCTCTTGGCGCGCTTGATTTCCTGACGATGCCCGGTAATCGTAAGACCCCTAAAGGCGGCGTCGATCTGCTCGGGCGTCACGCCAAGGCGATAGGCAACCGCTGCGGCCTTGACGGCATTGGGAACGGACTGCGCGCCGGGAATGGCAAGCAGTGTATCGATAGTCTCGCCCAAGCCAAAATCGAGCGTAAAGACCGGGCGTCCCTCGTCATCAATGCGAATGTCGCACGCACGGACCTCATCGTCGTCCGAGACGCCCGCAAGCATCACGTCGACGCCCGCAGGCGCGGCAAAGGTGTCGCGGATGAACGGGGTAAAGTCGTCCTCACCACCCAAAACCAGCAACGGGAGAAGGTCTCCGGCGGCGCACATGCCGCCAACAATCTCGGATTTGGCACGAGCGATATTCTCGCGACTGCCCAGAATACCGATATGGGAGGTGCCGATCTTGGTCACAATGGCAAGGTTGGGATTGGCGGACTGAGACATGCGCTCAATCTCGTGGAAATGGTTCATGCCCATCTCGAGCACCAGAACCTCGGTGTCGGCAGGGGCCGCCAGCACCGTGAGCGGCATACCGATCAGGTTGTTGTAGTTACCCTTGGTTGCCCAAACGCGATAGCGCTTGGCGAGCACCGCGGCGAGCACGTCCTTGGTCGTCGTCTTGCCGATAGAGCCGGTAATGCCAATTACCAGGCAGCCAAGCTCCAAACGATAAGCGTGAGCCAGGCGCAGCAAAAACTCCTCGGGGTCATCGGTATGCAGGATGGCGCAGCCCTTCTCATGGGCCAGCGAAAGCAGCTCGGCATCGGGCTCGCGCGTCATCACGACGGCGCCGGCACCCGACTCGATGGCACGGGAAGCAAAGTCGTTGCCGTCGACCTTTTCACCCGGAAAGGCGACGAATATCGTGCCCTCCTCAACCTGGCGCGAGTCGATAACGCAACCGCGGCATACCCGATCGGCTTCTCCCGTCACGGTTCGGGCCCCTGTTGCGGCCGCGAGGTTGTTGACGGCGATCTCTATCATTGCAGCTCCCCTGTAAACCTAATAATGCTATCGGCGTATTGTATCCCAGCGCCGC
>URDE01000162.1:0-2601 GCA_900546525.1 uncultured Collinsella sp. | reverse complement strand
GCCGATGCCTATCGCATTGTGAGCCAGATGGTGCTGGGTACGGCAAAGCTGCAGCTTTCAACTGGTCAGCATCCTGCGGCGATGAAGGATGCCGTATGCTCGCCCGGTGGCGCCACCATCAAGGGCGTCGTTGCGCTCGAGGACGCCGGCATGCGCAGTGCCCTGGTCAAGGCAATCGACGCAACTCTCCAGTAAAACCTGCCATTTAGGGACGGGTTTATTTTGGCAGGTTTTTCCTGCGGTTTTGTCGTATATGCGAAAAGCGCCCCGCAACTGGCTCAATTCCAGTTGCGGGGCGCTTGCGTTTGCCCAGATAAAACCGACCAAAATAAACCTGTCCCTTTTTGGCGGGTTAGTCCCAGAAGTCGTCTTGATCGTCCTCGGATTTGGGTCCGCGGTCGACGTAGAGCTTATGGGTGCGCTTCTCCATTACAAAGGCAAGAATCGCAAACAGTAGGATGCCGCCGGCGAAAAGGATGGCAAAACCGGTGCGGGTGCCAAACAAAAAGGAAAAAACTGCGTCCATTGGGTGCCTTCTTGCGTAGTTGGGTTGGGTCGTAAACGCTCATAAGTATATACTTGCCCATACATGTACAAGGTTGCAACCTAAACGGAATGTATATCGCCGGAGGATCTAATGCTTGATATCAAGTTTGTTCGCGAGAACCCCGATGCCATCGATACCGCCATGGCCAACCGCCAGACGTCTTGGGATCGAGAGAAGTTCTTCGAGCTCGACGACGAGCGCCGTGCCGTCATCACCGAGGTCGAGGAGCTCCAGGCCACGCGTAATGCCGAGTCCAAGAAGATCGGCGCCCTGATGAAGGAGGGCAAGAAGGACGAGGCCGAGGCCGCCAAGGAGGCCGTGCGCGCCGTCAACGAGAAGATTGACGGTCTGGCCGAGCGCCGCACCGCTCTCGAGCAGGAGCAGTACGACTTTATGGCTCACCTTCCCAACATCCCTTGCGAGGCCACGCCGTACGGCAAGGACGAGGACGAGAACATCGAGCGCCGTCGTTGGGGCACCCCGCGCGAGTTCGACTTCGACTTTAAGCCGCACTGGGACCTGGGCACCGACCTCGACATCCTCGATTTCGAGCGCGGCAACAAGCTCTCCGGTAGCCGCTTTACCGTTCTCGGTGGCGCCGGCGCCCGTCTTGAGCGCGCCCTCATCAACTTCTTCCTTGACACGCACACCAGCCGTGGCTTTAAGGAGTGGTGGCCGCCCATCGTCGTCAAGCGTCAGACCATGTTTGGCACGGGTCAGCTGCCCAAGTTCGAGGACGACGCCTATCACGTCTCGGGCGACAACTTCCTGATCCCCACCGCCGAGGTCGTGCTTACCAACCTGCACGCCGGCGAGGTTCTCGATGCTGATACCCTGCCGCGCCGCTACACCGCCTTCACCCCCTGCTTCCGCGAGGAGGCCGGCTCCGCTGGTCGCGACACTCGCGGCATCATTCGCCAGCACGAGTTCGACAAGGTCGAGATGGTCAAGTTTGCCAAGCCGGAGGAGTCCGACGAGGAGCTCGAGAGCATGACCGCCGAGGCCGAGTTCCTGCTTCAGCAGCTGGGCCTTCCGTATCGCGTGATTAGCCTGTGCACCGGCGACCTGGGCTTCTCTGCCCGTCAGACCTACGACATCGAGGTCTGGCTGCCGAGCTACAACGCCTACAAGGAGATCAGCTCCTGCTCTAACTGCGGCGATTTCCAGGCCCGTCGCGCCAACATCAAGTATCGCGACCCCGAGAACTTCAAGGGCTCGCGCTACCTGCACACCCTCAACGGTTCCGGCCTGCCGGCTGGCCGCACCATGGCCGCCATTCTGGAGAACTACCAGAACGCCGACGGCACCATCACGGTCCCCGAGGTTCTTCGTCCTTACATGGGCGGCCTCGAGAAGATCGAGCCGGTTGCGTAGGTTGCCTGCATAAGCGATTTGCAAGGGCGCTCCTTTCTGGGGCGCCCTTTTTGTGTGCGGTGCTTTACCATATCGCGCGGACAGCTCAATAGAAAACACACGAACAAACGTTCTGTATACAGCCATCTACCTGCTATGCTTTTGTTAAATAGAAGCGAGAGGAAGGGGATGCGATGGAGCTGTTTGATGAGCGGGTAGTTTTGTTTGAGAGCGATGAAGGTGGGGAGCACCTACTAGTTACGTGTGAGCCATCCGGTATGGGTGGTTTGGTGGTGCGGCAGACGAGCGAGGGTCCGTTGACCCAATGGTGCTTTGAGGAGTCGCCGCATGTAGTCGAGACCTTTGTGACACACGAGGGGCTTGTGGCACTTGAGCGGTTCTATGGAGTTGAGACTTCTAACCAGGTGGCGCGCATGTTGAGTATCTCGTTTGCCGATTATGACTGTGCCCAGCGGGTGCGCTCGCTGTTGAGGGAGCTCGGTGCCGGGTTCGATGTGGTTGAAAAACCGATTGATCGCATGGGGGACGCTGGCGCATGCGGAGCTGTGTAAGGAACATATTCTTCAAAAAGTTTGAGATTGTGCTTGACTCCAATAAGCTAAAGTGGTTTTATATGTCTTGCGCTGCGGCGTTACCTCAGCTGGATAGAGGGTCTGACTACGAATCAGAACGTCATAGGT
>URDE01000161.1:0-2626 GCA_900546525.1 uncultured Collinsella sp. | reverse complement strand
CTCACGTCGCGCACGACCGAGATCGACGAGGTCATGGCCATGACGCTCGGCGCGGACGACTTTGTTCCCAAGCCCTATAGCGCGCGCGTGCTCGTGGCGCGCATCAACGCACTGCTGCGCCGCACCACGGCGGCAGGCGAGCGCAGCACACTTGTCCACAAGGGGCTGGAGCTCGACCTCGCCCGCTCCATGGTCACCAACACGCAAACGGGCACCAGCACCGAGCTCACCAAAAACGAGCTGCGTATCCTCTCGCTGCTTCTGAGCCGCGCGGGCAAGATCGTTTCGCGCTCGGCCATCATGCAGGACCTGTGGGACTCCGACGCCTTCGTGGACGACAATACGCTCACCGTCAACATCAACCGCCTGCGCACCACGCTCGAAAAAATCGGCATCAAGGGGTATTTGACCACGCATCGCGGCCAAGGCTATTCGGTCTAGGGGCCGGCTATGTCGTTTGGCAAGTTCTTTAAAGATGCGCTGCTTCCCGTCGCCGTGTGGACGTGCGGTGTGCTGCTGAGCTGCTTTGTGCTGACGGTCGCCGGCGCACCCGTTTCTATCGTGGTCGTGGCGGTCGGCGTGTCCTTTATCTTTGGTATGCTCGGCATCGTGATCGAGTACGCGCGCCGTCGTCGTTTTCTGCGCCAGCTGGAGCGTGCGGCAGAGGAGCTCGAGAGTCCCGCATGGGTGCAGGAGATGGTGCAATGTCCGACCTATGCCGAGGGCGAGCTCGAGTACGAGGTCTTGCGCCGGGTGGGCAAAGCTGCCTGCGACGAGGTTGCCGAAGGCCGGCGTCAGACCGATGACTATCGCGACTATATCGAGAGCTGGGTCCACGAGGCCAAGCTGCCCCTGGCGGCGGCTCACCTGATTTTGGAAAACCTGGATGGCAGCGAAGACGACCTGTCGCGCGTGGATGACCTGGGCCGTGAGCTGACTCGCGTGGAGCGCTATATCGACCAGGCGCTGTACTACGCGCGCTCGGAAGTCGTGGAGCGGGACTACCTGATTCGCCGCTGGGATCTCAAGACCTTGGTGACGGGCGCGATTAAAGCCAACGCGCGCGAGCTCATCGCGGCGCACGTGGCCCCGGTGTGCGAGAACCTCGACTTCGAGGTCTTTACCGACGAGAAGTGGCTCGAGTTTATTCTGGGCCAGCTTATTCAGAACAGTATTAAATATGCGCGCGAGGACGGCGCGAAGATCGTGTTTTCGGGCGCGTTGCTGGACGAGGGCCTGGCGAGCGAACGCATCGAGCTCACTGTCGCGGACAACGGCTGCGGCGTGAGCGCGGCCGACCTGCCGCGCGTGTTCGAGAAGGGCTTTACCGGCGACAACGGCCGCACCACCAAGCGCGCAACGGGCATCGGCCTCTACCTGGTGGCGCGCCTCTGCTCCAAGATGGGCATCGACGTCACCGCGGCATCCGAGCCCGGCGAAGGATTTGTCGTCACGTTTTCCTTCTCAACGAACAAGTTCCAATACTTTGAGTAGTCAGCCCGTATGGCGGTGCGGATGGCTATGTTCCCGAACGTGAACTTAGCTAAGGCAACTGGCGCTATGTTCCCGAACGTGAACACAGCTATGGGACTCAAATGAATCCCCCATAACGAAAACGTGCCATAAAAAACGTGCCGCCCCAACCAGGGCGGCACGCCATTCCTCTATTCAGATAACTCGCTGAAGTACGGTGACGAAGGCGCAAGGCCGGGAGGGGTTATCTAAGCCGACATCCCGCAGCCGCGAAGCGGCGAGGACGTCGGCGTGATAACCCCGCAGGCCTTGCGCCGGCGGGAAGGAACCTACTTCACGACCAAGATGTCGCAGTCGGTGTTGCGCAGCAGGAACGTCGAAATCGAGCCCAGGAGCGCATACTTGATCGAGGACAGGCCGCGTGCGCCGCAGAGCACCAGGTCGGGCTTGACCACGTCGAGCATCTCGTCTTTGAGCGTCTCGCGAATACGGCCGGCGCGAATCATGACCTCGACCTCGGGAATATCGGGATTGGCCTTGGCCTCTTCGAGCTGCTTGGCGATGGAGTTCTTAAATGCCTCTTCTAGGCCGTTGACCAGATCGACCGGATAGGAACCGGCGCTCTCGAGCGCCGTGGAATCGATAACGTGGCCGATTATCAGCTTGGCGCCGTTGTTCGCGGCGACCTTGATGGCGCGTGCGAGCACAAAATCCTGCTGCTCAGTACCGTCGAGTGAAACAAATACCTTGGTGTAGCCCTCGTTCATGGTTTCCTCCTTGGTCTATCGCACGGGCGTGGGGCTCGTGCATCGGGCGGGCGCGGATGCGTGGCCGCCGGACACTTTATCTTGTTGCAGTTATACCCAAGGATTTGGGTTTGACCGCTCGCAATTCTGTGAACGGGCGAGTTTTTTGGTAAGGGTGGGCGCGGCCGCGGCCGAACGGTTGATAATGGGACATCGCCCGCACCGTCCGCAGAACAATATCGGCGGGTGTCTAACGAGGGGGTCCTTTTGGATATCATCGAGCTTCTAAAATCTGCCTTCATGGGCCTGGTCGAGGGCATCACCGAATGGCTGCCTGTTTCGTCGACCGGTCACATGATCTTGGTGGACGAGTTCGTCAAGATGAACGTGAGCGAGACGTTCTGGAA
>URDE01000160.1:0-2713 GCA_900546525.1 uncultured Collinsella sp. | reverse complement strand
TGGTGCCCCCAGCGGGATTCGAACCCGCGATATCCACCTTGAAAGGGTGGCGTCCTTGGCCGCTAGACGATGGGGACAGCGGGAAAGAGTATAGCAGACTTTTTTGCCGGCGCGTATATCGTTGGCAAACTGGAAAACCACCACATAGGAGCTGGCTCTCTATTCCGATCTTCAAACATCTCAATCTGTAACATCTGGGCGGGCAAATCGGCTCTATCTGTTACAGATCGAGACAAAAGGCAGGTGTCGGGACGAACATCTCATTCTGTAACAGTAAGACGACTTTTAACGGTCTAGATGTTACAGATTGAGACAAACCGCTGGGATGGGTCAAAACCACCACAAAGGTGCCTGTCCCCTTTGTGGTGGTGAGGTGCTAGGGGAGGAGCTTCATGGCCGCGTCGTGGGCGGCGTGCTCGTAGGTGTCGTCGAGGGGCTTGAGCGGTAGCAGAGCGTTGGCCTGCGCGTCGCCGCGTCGCTCGAGGGCGTGGGCGATGAGCCAGTCGGCGAGTTCGGGGTTCTTGGGCAGTGCCGGTCCGTGTAGGTACGTGCCGATGACGCCCTTGTAGATGAGACCCTCAAAGCCGTCGTCGCCGTTGTTGCCGGTGCCCGTGACGACGGACGTTCCGAGCGGCGTGGCATCTGCGTCGAGCAGAGTACGGCCGCCGTGGTTCTCGAATCCCACAAAGGGCTCGGGTGCCAGGTCGGTCTTGACGGCAACGTTGCCGATCAGACGGTCGGAGCCGCGCACAGTCTCGGCGGCAATGACGCCCAGACCCTCAATGCGATCGTCGCCCATGTAGTACGAACGGCCGAGCAGCTGATAGCTGCCGCAGATAGCAAGCAACGAGCCGCCGTCCTCAACATAGGCCGCAACCTTGTCTTTTTGAGCGAGCAGCTCGTGCGCCACGGCCAGCTGGTCGCGGTCGGAGCCTCCGCCCATCATGACGATATCGGCGTCGGTGAGATCGAGCGCCTCGCCCATGCGGACCTCGTCCACGCGCACGGGAATGCCGCGCCAGGCGCAGCGGCGCTCGAGGGCGATGACATTGCCGCCGTCGCCATAGAGGTTGAGGGCATCGGGATACAGGTAGACGATGCGCAGCGGGCGCGAGAGCTCGACCGGCGCGACGCCGACGGGGACGGCGCTGCCATCGGCGCACGTTGCAGCGTGGGCGGCAACCGTAGCCGCATCGGTGTCTTTGAGCCCATCGAGCTCCTTGACCAGCGGCGGAAAGGCCGTGTAGTTGGCGACGGCATAGAAAGTGTCGCCAGCCTCCTCACCTGCCACGGCGCCAATTGCCTGCGCGACGTCCGAGATAATCGCGGCATCGATGCCGGCGTACTTGAGGCGCACCTGCATGTCGTGTGCGCGCGTGCCGCCGGCAAAGGCGACAAGTCCCGGCGTGTTGGCGATGCGCTCAAAGTCGACGTCGTAGATCCACGATACATCGTGGCCGTCGGCATCGTTGTCGTTCAGGAAAAAGGCGCAGAGCCTGCCGCCTGCCGTCTTGATGGACTGGATTTGCCGATCGAAGCCCACGGGATTTTTGGCCAGATTGGCCTCGACGGTACGGCCGGCGATATTCCAACGGCCCATGCGACCACCTGCTGGCACGTAGGCGTCGAGCGTGGGCTGCAGGTGAGCTGCGTCCACGCCCAGCTCGTGGGCGGCAAAGAAGGCTGCAGCTACGTTGTAGACCATATACAGGCCGTTGTAGCGCGTGGCGATGTGCGTTGCGGGTGCGTCGATATCGGGTCCAAAGTTCAGGTCAAAGCCGTAGCCGTCGCAGCCGAGCTCCACGCCCGTCACGCGACGGACAAGCGCGGGGCGGGCCCAGCCGCACGAGGGGCAATGGTATGCGCCAAGCTGTCCGTACTGCACATAGTCGTACTCCAACGGTGCGTTGCACTGTGAGCAAAAACGCGAGTCGCTAATGCGGTCGGACTCGGTGTTGGTGGCGCCGTCGATGCCAAAGGCGATGCTTGCATTGGGAACGCGCGCGGCGATTGCGGCACACAGCGGGTCGTCTGCGTTGTAGATGAGCGTTGTTGCCGGAGAGAGCTCCAACGCACGGGCGATGACATCCTGGGTATGGTCGATCTCGCCGTAGCGGTCTAGTTGGTCGCGGAACAGGTTGAGCAGCACAAAGTGGGTCGGCTTGAGCTTGGGCAGAACGCGTACGGTGTAGAGCTCGTCGCACTCAAAGACGCCTACGCGCTTGCCGCTGTCGACACGCTTAAGATCGCTGCGGGCCTCGAGCAAAGCACCCACCACACCGGGCTCCATATTGTTGCCGGCACGGTTGCACACCACGGTAGCACCGCTGGCAGCAACGGCGTCGGCGATGAGGTTGGATGTGGTGGTCTTGCCATTAGTGCCGGTGATCACCACGCTGCGGTCGACCAGACTCGCGAGGTCGCTTAGCAGCTCGGGGTCGATCTTCATGGCGATGCGGCCGGGAAGCACGCCGCCCTGGCGCTTGAGGACGGAGCGCAGCCCCCAGCGAGCGATATCGCTCGAGGTGCAGGCGAGAGATGAGCGGAGATTCATGAAGCCGTTCCTAACATAGATGACATGGTCGGGGCGATCGCGTCGCTAAAAGCCGTAGCGGCGCGCAAATTCCTGGGCAAGTTGCGACACGTCTTCGCAGGCGTTGGCCCAGGGGGCAAAGTCGGGGGTATCCGAGATGATGCCGTCGGCTTCCCAAAC
>URDE01000159.1:0-2948 GCA_900546525.1 uncultured Collinsella sp. | reverse complement strand
CATGCGAACCTCCAGTCCGGACCGCTTCACGGTCCAACTTTCTGTCCGCACCCCCCTTTTGGCTCGTAAGGGGGCTCAAAGTGGGAGATTTTCCACGCTCATCTTGCGGGTGCGATACAGCGGCGATCAGGCGCTGATGATATGGGGTAGCGGCAGGTCGTGGGCGTCGGTGGGAACGTGGTCGACACACTGCTCGTCAAAGGCGATGCCGATGATTTGACATGCGGGCGAGAGCGTGGGCAGGTAGCGATCATAGCAGCCGCCGCCGTAGCCCAGGCGCGCGCCGGCGCGGTCGAAGGCTACGAGTGGCACGATGGCCATGTCGAGGGCCTCGGCAGGCACGATAGGGAAGCGGTCGCTGTCGATGTCCATGGCCGCGAAGGTCCGCGTGGGGTGGGCGATAAACGGAGCCGAGGACGCATCGCCGGCGGCAACTGCCCGTATGCACATGCGCTGGCCACAAACTGCGGCGTCTGTTGCCGAGAACATGCACGGATAGGCCACGCGCCAGCCGCGTTTGGCGGCCGTTGCGGCAAACGCGGCAGGATCGACTTCGGAACCCATGGCGGCATAGACGGCAACGGTGTGCGGCGCCGCGGCACCCAAGCGATCCAACAGCTCGACAAGTCGCGCACAGATAACGGCAGACTTCGCAGCACGCACATCCAAATCAAGAGCATCGCGCCGAGCAATCACCGCCCGTCGCAGCTCAATCTTATCCATCTCAACCTTTTCTCCCAAACCTACCAAAAAGGGACAGGTTTATTTTGGCAGGTTTTATCTGGGCAAACGCGATATGGGCAGTAAAGCCACCGCAAATATGCCTGTGAACTGCGCCCTTTGTGGTTGTTTGGGCCTATGCGTTAATGCTATAACGCCGCAGCGATTGCTTCAGTCACAAACTTATTGAGTGACTCACCCTTCTTTGCCGCTGCCAGCGCCGCTTGCTTGTGGAGCTCAGAGCCCGTTCTTACGTTGAACGAGCCCTTAAAAGCCCGCTCGGGTTCCTTGCCTTTCTCGGCGCAAAACTCAAGGTAATCGTCGACGGCGTCGTGGAAGCATTGCTCCACTTCTTCAGTTGTGGAGCCTTCAAATACGATTGCGTCCCTAATGCCGGTGACCATACCTGTTAGCACATGCTGTTCGGCATCGAACTCGACTGGGGCGAAATAACCCTTGTATGCCAAAACGTTACTCATGACTACCTCCGACATCTTGCAGAAATCGAACGATGTTTCGAATGGTCCCCGCCGTCAATTCGTCAGATGGATGTGGCGCGTGCATTACGAACATCCTGCCATCTGATGGCCTGTAGAAGCGAATGCGCGATCCGGATGTCTTGCCTTTGTTGTCCATTTCAAAGCCATATGAAGCCATGACTTTTAAAAAATCGGTATACCGATACGTCGAAGGGCAGCTAAGCAGTTGGGCGATGAGTTTATCGGTCTGAGTCATCCCGCCTCACATTCTGCAACTATATCCTAGTTGCAATTTAAGTCCGATGCAAGCACCCCTACTATAGAACATGTGTACGTATAGAACAAGTGTTCGAACCAACGCAAAGGCACCTGCCCCTTCGTGGGGGTTTTGCTGGTGGGGCGGGTGTCTGCGGCGGTTTGTCTCGATCTGTAACATTAACTCGGCAAAAATGGGCCTAGCTGTTACAGATTGAGACAAAGGGGCGGCGCCATTCGGAAACGTCTCGATCTGTAACATCTGGGGCCAATATTGCCGCCTAGATGTTACAGATTTAGACAAACTGGTGGGACGGGGTGAGCTGCCCCACCCAAGCAGCGGCAAAAGAAAAAGGTAGATTTTCAGGCATGTCCCAAAAATCTACCTTTGTGGTTAGCTGAGCAGGTCGACGACGTTAAAGCCGGCGTTGCTCTTGGCGATGACGTCTCGACCGCCAAAGACACAGGTTGGCGACTCGGCTGCGATTCGCGTCACGTCGGCGCCGAGCGAGCGAAGCTCACCGGGCGTGGCGGCGAGCATCTGGGCGCGGCGCTCCTCGCGTGCATGCGGATCGAGCCCGGCCAGGTAGGTCGTGTTGCGGCGCTTGGTGAGCGCGTACGGCTTCACCGGCGCGTCCATGCCGCTCACGCAGCTCACGATAAAGCCCTCAAAGGCGGCCTCGTCGGGCTCAAAGCTGCCGAGCCATTCGCCTGCGCGCGCCACACGCTCAATCGAGGGGTCGATTGCCGGGTCGCGGTAGGTGTAGAACGCCGCCTGACGCTCGCCGGCCGCGCGGAATCCGCAGCCGTACGCGCCGCCCTTCACGCGGATCTCGTTCCACAGATAGTCGTAGGAGAGTGCGTTGGCAGCAACCGCCCAGGCGCCCGTCACGTCAATGCCCAGGCGACGCGGGTCGCACGCGCTGGCCGCAAAGCAGATGTCGCTGGGGATGACAAAAGCCTCGTGGCGGTCGCACGGCGTCGGCACCACGAGCGCGTCACGGCCGGCATCGGCGCCGTCGCCAGCGCCCAGCCCCAGGTCGCCCGCGGCGGCCCAATATGCGCCAAAGTCTTCATCGCTGCCAGTAAAGCTCGCCAGACAGCCATCGGCCACAAAGATGCGGCCTGCCAGCTCGGCAAGCTTGGTGCGCAGGCCGTCCAGACGCTCGTCAAAGTGGTCGAGCAGATCGCGCAGGAACAGATAGAAATCCACGCCCGAAAGCTGCTCGCGCACCACGGCCGAAGGCGAGCTGTAGCTCATCGCGCGACCGAGCGCCGCCGAGTGACCGTTGTTGATAAAGCCCTGCTCGAGCCCAATGCGAATCTGCGTGAGCACGCCGCGCACGCGGTCGGCATCGGCGTCGAGCAATAGCGTGCTCGACCACACCTCGCGCGGCAGGCTTGCCAGCGCATCGATCTTCTCGGACAAGGCGCCGGCGCTCACCAGCAGGTAGGGGCGCACGCCGTCCACGTCGGGCTGCGTCATGACTTCGG
>URDE01000158.1:0-2976 GCA_900546525.1 uncultured Collinsella sp. | reverse complement strand
CGGGGTGGTTGGGGTCAAATGCATAGCCACAGCTATCTAGGCAGGTATGTACACGACCATCGTGGTTATTGTGCATGGCGTGGAACAGGTCGGCCAAAAACTCAGGCTGCAGGAGCGGCTCGCCGCCGGACACCGTAATACCACCGCTGCGGTAAAACTCATGGTTACTCTGGAACTCGTCCATGAGGTGCTCGACGGTCACCATCGTGCCGCCGTTAACCGACCAGGTATCGGGGTTGTGGCAATACGCACAGCGCATGGGGCAGCCTTGGACAAACACTACGAAGCGGATGCCGGGTCCGTCGACCGTCCCCATCGTCTCGATCGAATGCACGCGGCCAAGGGCAAACGCAGAGTCCTCGGGACGAGCGTCCACACCCTCAAGCGTCATTTCTGCCATTCGCGCTACCTTGCCTCTCCTTGGATGCAACCAATTAAAATGCCAGAGCCATTCTAGCCCATGCGTTTGCGTTTAAACGTCTCGGACTAGAACGGCACGTTTTAATCTATCCCCCATCACCATGGCTGGGGGCTACGTCGAGATGTCAGGCTGAAGAACGCTCGCCTGCGGCCTTTACGCCTTGAGCGTGAGCACCGCACCGAAGGCGGTCGGGCCGCAATGGCTCGAGATGACGCCGCCGACCTGGGTCCAGGTAACGTCCTTAAAGCCCAGGCCATGTGCATAGACCTCCATGTCATCGCGCAGCTCCTGGGAAAGGCCCACCGAATACGCCAGGCCAATGTGCGAGTAGTCGATCTCGCCCTTCGCAACCATGTGGTCAATAAAGGCGCGGGCGCACTTGAGCATAGAGCCGCGGAACTTCTTGGTCGCCACGAACTTACCGCCCGTCACCTCAATGCAGGGCTTAATCTTGAGCAGATGGGCGCCTAGGAACGCGACGTTGGACAAGCGACCGCCTGCCTTAAGGAAGGCTAGGTCGGTAGGGACAAAGCCCAACAGCACGCGGTCCATGACGGAGTTCGTAAATGCAAAGATCTCGTCAACGGTGGCATCGGGATGAGCCTCGATGTATTTGGCGGTCTCGACGACAACGAGCGACTGGCCTACCGAGACAAAGCGCGTGTCCATAGAGAACACGTAGTCGCGACCCTTGGCGGCGATCTTCGATGATTGATGCGAGCAGGTCGTGGCCTCGGAATACGCGAGATGCAGAATAGTCGCATCGGGCTGCTCGGCGTGAATGCGGTCGTACACGTGAGCAAAATCCGCAGGCGCGCAGCCACTGGTCTTGGGCATCACGCCAAACTCGTTGCAGCGCGAATAAATCTCGAGCGGATCGATCGAGCCGTCCTCGACGGTCTCGTCACCAATCGTGACATGCATGGGCACGCGCACGATGCCGTAGCGCTCGCAGAGCTCCGGCGTCACATCCGACCCAGACTCGACCACGATTACGTACTTGCCCATTATTATCACGACCCATCTCGACATTGGCTTTTCAATACATGGCACGCGCCGCCGCACTGTTGCACAACGGCGTCCAAGCGCCAAAGAGACGCCGCCCCTTGCACACAACAAAGGACAGCGTCTCCCTGGAAAACTCCGTGCATCCTGAAATTCTACACGGTTTATTAAGGAGTGTTACTTATTCCGCAAACGGTCGCTATACGCGATAAACGGTAGCTGGCCGCGGTAACTGCGACACATTCCGCCCAGCAAGTCCAATCGTACTCCATGCACGGTTAATGCACGAGGCGGTAGAAATTCATCGATACCGCACCCTCGGCGTGCAGCTCCATCGCCGGAACCGCCGGCGAATAGGTCCGGCTCGTAAGTGCTGCCTCGCCGCCATTTGCAAAAATCTCGACCATCGTAGTGTCCGAAAGCACGCGCAGGTCGCGAAGCTCGCTGAGCTCGATCGACCTCTGGTCGCGCCCATAGCCTTCGTCACCCATGTCGAGGGTAAGCATCCCGTCTGCATAGCGCACAAAGACACCCTTGCGGATTTCGAGCTCGATCACCTGGGCGCCCTCACAGGAAACCACAAGATCAAACAGGCGGCCCGGCTCCTCAACGGTTTCACCGCCTGTCGCGCAAACGCAGTCGCCGCGCATCCTCTCAATCTCGTGCACCGGCTGCTGACAGAGCTTACCATCGCGCATGCTCAGTTCTCTCGGCACCGTCAACGCGCACTGCCACCCGCGTGCCACCGTCGGGCTTTTTGCCGTCGCATCGGGGCAACCCGACCACCCGATCATCAAACGCCGACCCGCAGCATCCTCAAAAGACTGCGGTGCGTAGAAATCAAAGCCGGCATCGACCATCGGGGGCATGCCCTGCCCGGCGATCTTAAAACTCGGCGCCTCCCAATCGGCCTCGATGGGAAACCACACGCACTGGTGCGGATTGCGGTAACGCCATCCATCGGCGGACACACCCTGCGGACAGCAAACGAGAATAAGCTCACCATCGAGCTCAAACAGATCGGGGCACTCCCACATAAAGCCAAACTTTTCGCCCAACTCAATGCGCGTCGCATAGCTCCAGTCCTCTAGATCGCTCGAGGTATAGACAAGCACGCAGCCGCGGTCGTCTTTCGTACGAGCGCCCAGAACCATGTAGTAGATACCATCGTGTTCAAGGATTTTGGGATCACGCACGTGCGTACCGATATCGTCGGGGTAATCGACCGGCCCAACAGCTATGCGTTTCTCGCCCAATTCGTCGGGGTTCTCGGCAACCACATGAATCTGGTTTTGCTCACGGCCCGTCAACACGTAGTCGTAATCATCGCGGTCAAAATGCTTGACGTTGCCGGTATAGAAGTAGTGAATCTTGCCGTCGTGTACAAAGGCAGAACCAGAATACGCTCCGCTCGAATCCAAATCGGAATCGGGGAACAGCACAGGGCCGCGATTCTCGTACGTCACAAAATCCTTTGTTGTCAGATGATTCCAAAGCACTGGACCGCCATGCGCAGCATCGAATGGATCGTATTGGTGATAGATGTGATA
>URDE01000157.1:0-3004 GCA_900546525.1 uncultured Collinsella sp. | reverse complement strand
GAGACGGCGAGATAGCCGGCAGGCCGGCATGTCAATCCTGGTCTAACAGAGCCTTATTTAATCCCCGTCCCAGAAAAATCAATTAGCGGGCAGAAGGGCAAAAGTAGTCAAAAAGGCCCCGTCCCAAATTAGCTACCCTTTGCAGCGATTATTCGCCCGGGTTGATGTTCGCATAAAACTCCGCCCCGTCGTCCAGGCGCAGGATCCCGACGCGGCCGAATTCGGAACCGGTGGCCGCCGCACAGTCGATATCGATGCGATCGGGCACGCCGGCGGTATCCTCGCCACCCAAGCGCACCATCCGCCCGCGGCCCGACTCCTCATCGAGCCCTGCCAGGCCGCCAACCTCGCAATAACGCCCCAGCGACACCGTGGGCGTGTGGCCGCTCACCACGACCGGGCCCTTGCCCTCGGCAGAAAGCAGTCCCGTCGGGGCATCCCAGTAGCCGTGACGAATCCACAGCAAGTCATCGGACGACTGCACGGCGAGCATTTGCTGCAGCAGCTCGCTTTCGGCATCGACCGCTCCCCTGCCGTCGCCGCAATCGACACCATGCTCAAGCAAAAACGCACGCGCCGCCTCGGCCTGAATGCCGGCGTGCACCAGCAGGTACGGCCGTTCGGCAGTCTCGGCCACCGCATAGAGCGGCAGGGCGGCAGCCCAGCGCACCAGCTCCTCGTATGCCTCAAATTCCATTTCGTTGAGCTGCTGACGCGTGGTCCAACCGCCGTTGATATCCCAGGTCTCGGCATCGAGCGGGTCCTGGCCAATAATCGCGTCGAGCATAATCTGCTCGTGGTTGCCCTTAAGCACGCGAGCGTTGGGCAGCGACCGCACCAAGTTGATGACGCCGACCGGATCGGGACCGCGGTCGATCATGTCGCCCAGCACATACAGCGTGTCGTCGGACGTCAGCGAGATCTTGGAAAGGGCCTCGTCCAGCGCGCGCACGTGCCCGTGAGCATCAGATGTCACATAGATCGCCATGGAACGCCTTTCCCTGCATTACGGCCGAAGCCCGATGCCACGACTAAAACTTCAAGTTGAACTTAAACGTTACCCATTGTACTCCGTTGCAATAAAGCTGGAAAGTGCCACCGCTGCCAACGGTCACAAGCGGCCGCCCGCACGCCCCGAAAACACCGCGCCACCAGCACCAACGCCCCGACCAGCACCGCCCGCGCCCCCGCCTCGTGTCGATAATGCGAACGCCCGCGGCTCGGCCCCATAAACCCACCATCTTTGGGTACAAATAACCGCAGACAACTGACCGTGCCACGCCAACCACCCAGGAGCGGACACTACCCATGAACCAGATACTTCTCTTTATCGGCCTCGTCATCATTTTGTGTCTGACCATCAAACCCGTCGGCAAAAAGCTCCCCTTCCCCACCCTGCTCATCTTTATCGCGCTCGGCATGCTGCTGGGCGTTAACGGGCCGGCGCACATCGACTTTAGCGACTATGCGCTTACCGAAACCGTCTGCAGTACGGCGCTGCTGTTCATCATGTTCTACGGCGGCTTTAACACCAACATCGACCGCGCCAAGCCTGTCGCCGCGCCCGCGGTACTGCTGAGCACGCTCGGCGTTATCGCCACCGCCGGCATCACGGGCGCCTTTGCGCACTTCGCACTGGGCTTCGACTGGATCGGCGGCCTGCTGCTGGGCTCGATCGTGGCGTCGACCGATGCGGCGAGCGTCTTTAGCGTGCTGCGCGAGCACAACCTATCGCTGAGGGGCGGCACCGACTCGCTGCTCGAGGTCGAATCGGGCTCCAACGACCCCGTCGCCTACATGCTCACCGCGGTGCTCGCGACCCTCGCGGCAGGCGGCAACATCGACATTCCCGTGCTACTGGCCAAGCAGATTATCCTGGGTGTGGGGCTGGGCCTTGTCATCGGCTGGACATCCAGCCGCCTGATTGAACGCGCACACGCAACGGCCGAGGGCGCGCAGACTATCTTTTTGTTCGCCGTGGCGATCGTTGCCTACGCGCTGCCGAGCTACCTGGGCGGCAACGGCTTTTTGGCCGTATACCTGGCAGGCATTGTGCTGGGTGCAAGCGACATCACCGGCAAGGTCGAGATGGCGCACTTCTTTGATACCCTCACCGAAATGGCCGAGATGACCATCTTCTTTTTGCTGGGCCTGCTCGTCACGCCCGCGCGCCTGCCGCAAATGCTGTTGCCGGGCCTGGCGCTCATGGCGTTTATGCTCTTCGTGAGCCGTCCCATCGCCGTCGGCCTGCTGTTGGCGCCCTTTAAGACCAATCCTCGCCAAGTCGCGCTCGTAAGCTGGGCGGGTCTGCGCGGCGCGGCTTCGGTCGTGTTTAGCCTCTTTGCTGTGGTGGTCGGTGTTCCCGGTGGGCACGACTTGTTTGACCTGGTGTTTGTGATTGCCGTGTCGAGCATTGTAGTGCAGGGCTCGCTGCTACCGGCAGTGGCGAAAAAGCTCGACATGATCGACGCGGAAGGCGACGTGCGCCGCACTTTTAACGATTACCGCGACGAGGACGGCATGTCGTTCGTTAAGCTCAAGGTGGGCGCGGGACATCCGTTTGCCGGTCGGTCGCTCGCCGATATTGGCAGCGTCGCCAACATGCTCGTGGTCCTGGTGCTGCGCGACGGTGCGCACCCGGTGCTGCCCAACGGCGATACCGTCATCGAGGAAGGAGACCTTCTGGTGATGGCCGCGCCGACGTTTGAAGAGCGTGCCGAGGTTACACTGCGTGAGGTCACCGTAACGCCCCACGGTCGCCTGGCCGGCCAGCGTCTTCGCGATGTGCCGCAAGGCAAGCACCCCTTTATCGTGGTGATGCTCAAACGCGACGGCCAAACGATCATCCCCGACGGCAACACCCTCATATACGCCGGCGACGAAGCCGTCATCGCCACGCTGGCGTCGTAGCCATCCCCACCCATAAGTTGCGGTGAAATAGGGACTGAATGGGGGTGCGGACAGAAAGTTGGACCGTGAAGCGGTCCGGACTGGAGGTTCGCAT
>URDE01000156.1:0-3023 GCA_900546525.1 uncultured Collinsella sp. | reverse complement strand
GCTATCTTGTGCAATGGAGCCAGCGACCGGGCTCGAACCGGTGACCCCCGCTTTACGAGAGCGGTGCTCTACCAACTGAGCTACGCTGGCGGCCATGTGATGACGCAACAGAGGCGTCAACGGCTGTCTATGATACGGGACATCGCAAATCCGCGCAAGGGTTCTGGCGGCTTTTCTCACTTTAAATGCACTAATATTGGAGACGCGATGTCTTGCTCTTACGGGTCTCAAACAGAATGGGGCTGCCATGGCTCAACCCAGGATCCTTCTTACACGTATCGATGATCGGTTTATTTACGGGCAAGACGTTGAGCTGTGGAATGAGGCGGTTGGTTCCAACATCGTCCTGATCGTTAACGACGAGACCGCAGCGGATTCGCGCAAGTGGGCGCCTATGAGGGTCGCGGCGCCCGAGGGCGTGTGGACGCGGTTTTTCTCGGTGCAAAGGGCCGTCGACATCATTCATACCGCAACGCCGCGCCAATGGATTCTCATCATGGTGGCGTCGCCCGCGGATGCGCTCGCGCTGGTCAAGGGCGGTGTGCCCATTACCAAGATCAGCATCGGTCACATGCAAGCAGGGGAGGGTAAGCGCCTCATAACGCCCGCGGTTGCCGTAGACGACACAGATGTCGCTGCTCTCAGAGAGCTGCAAAAGCTCGGCATAGAACTAGAAATCCGCTATCTCCCCAGTTCCGCTCCCGAACCCATCGGCAATCTGTTCAACTGATCCCTTGGGGACGGAGGAATACGGATCATTTTGCCCTTGCGAGGGACGCGCGCGATGCCGCCTGTCAAAAACTATGCCCATTTACTACGTTTGATTGGCTATCGCCGAGCATGTCGAATTTGAGAAAAACAAAACCGCAGGTAGACGGCTTGCGAATTTAACAAAAACCGGTGCATAGTCGAGCATCCCGGGCTAAACGTAGTAAATGGGCATAGTTTTGATATGTCACTCATACAGTCACAGCGAAAATGAGCCCAAAAGATGAAAAAACGCCCGTCGGCGGTGATGCCGGCGGGCGATGCTGTGTGATATGTCGCGTTGTGGGCTTAGTGCCTCATAAAGTGGTACTCGATCACATTGCTGTAGGGGTGACCCGGGCCCACAATGCCCTGCGGGAACAGCGGCTGGTGCGGCGTGTCGGGGTACATCTCGGCCTCGAGGGCAAAGCCGGCGCCCCAGCCATAGTTAGCATCGTCCTTGGCGTGTTCGTCGCCCAGCCAGTTGCCGGTGTAGAGCTGAACGCCCGGGGCAGTGGTGTAATAGTCCAGCTCACGGCCGGTCCACATCTCCTCGACGTGCAGGGCGCGGCGCAGGTTGCGGCCGTACTGATATCCATCGATGCACAGGCAGTGATCGTAGCCGCGCGCCTGCTTGATCTGCGGATCGTCGGCCTCCATGCCAGGCGCGACGGGGCGCAGCTCACGGAAGTCAAACGGCGTGCCCTCGACCGGAGCAATCTCGCCGGTGGGGATGTTCTGCTCGTTAATGGGCAGGTAGTGAGCAGCGTTAGCAACAAAGAAGTGCTCACAGTCCATGCCGGCGTTATGACCGGCAAGGTTAAAGTACGTGTGGTTGGTCATGGACACGTAGGTGGCGCGGTCGCTCTCGCAGCCATACTCGATGCGAAAGACGCCGGTGCGTGTAACGGTAAACACGGCCGTAAAGGTTCGGTTGCCGGGAAGGCCCAGTTCGCCATCCTCAAGCGAGGTGGTCATGCGCACGGCGTTATGGGCCTCGTCGAGCTCAACGTCCCACACGCGTTTATGCAGACCGTGCTCAAGATCGCTGTGCAGGTTGTTGGCGCCCTCGTTGGCGGGCATATGCCAGTCCGTGCCGTCGATGGTGATCGTGGCGCCCGCGGTGCGGTTTGCCACGGGGCCGATGGTCGCGCCAAAGCAGGCGGGGTTGTCAAAGTAATCCTCGAGCTTATCGAAGCCCAGCACCACATCACGCACGTTGCCGGGGATGTCGGGCACATCGATACCCAGCACGGTGGCGCCATAGTCCATAATGCGAACGCAGATCTCGGGCCCGTTGAGGGTGTAACGATGAACGGGGGTACCGCACGGCGCGGTGCCGAAAAGCTCGGAAGTGATCATTTGGTTCCTAACATCGAGGTATTTCCGACAAACTGTAGCGCGAACAGGCGAGATTATCACTACACCCCACTAAAGCATGGGGTATTTTTCTCAAAAAAGTGATGATTGGAGCTGTGCGGGCATTCATTTTTGACGCGCACGAGTCTGATACAATTTGTTCGTTACTGTTTGAATGATATGCGCGCAAAGAACGGCGAGGATTCATCGTGATTAAGGCAGAGCGACAGGATAGGGTTCGTCAGCTGCTCGAAGAGCAGGGCACGGTCTCGGTCAAGGAGATTTCGGATGCACTGGGCGTCTCGGATATGACGATTCGTCGTGACCTTGAGGAGCTTGCGAGCCTGGGCGAGATCGAGCGCGTGCACGGCGGCGCCCGCAGTGCACAGGGCCGTCCCCACGCTATGTTGCGCCACGAGTACTCGCACAGCGAAAAGCGTACCAAGCATGCCGAAGAAAAGCTGCAGATTGCGCGCCGCGCCGTGGAGCTTATCGAGGAGGGCTCGACCATCTTTTTGGGTACAGGCACCACGGTTGAGCAGATGGCCTCGATGCTGCCGGCGTTTCGCCTGCGCATCGTGACCAATTCGCTTTCGGTGTTTAACCTGCTCGAGGCGCGCGAGGACTGTGACCTGTGCCTCGTGGGCGGTATGTACCGTCGCCGCACTGCCGCTTTTGTGGGGCCAACGGCCGAGGATACCCTGCGTGCGCTGGGCATCGACGCGGCGTTTATCGGTGCCAACGGCATCTTGGACGGTGACGTATCTACGTCCAACATGGACGAGGGCCGTATCCAGCAGCTCGCCTTTAGCAAGGCCGACTCGCGCTATCTGATCGCCGACTCCAGCAAGATCGGCAAGCGCGACTTCTACACCTTCTGCCGCCTGGACAGCTTGGACGCCGTGGTGTGCGAGCCG
>URDE01000155.1:0-3056 GCA_900546525.1 uncultured Collinsella sp. | reverse complement strand
ATGCTCCTTATACAAAAATGGCCGACTCATTGAGCCGGCCATTGTGGTTCCAGTTGGAACGGCATCGCATCCAGAGTATACAGTTACTCGGTAACGATAACCTCGCGGTCCTTGTAGAAACCGCAGCTGGGGCACACGTGGTGCGGGAGCTTGACAGCGCCGCAACGGGGGCACGTGGACTGAGCCGCAGCCGAGATCTTCATGTTGGCGGAACGACGGGTATGGGTGCGGATACGACCCTGCTTTTGTTTAGGTACGGGCATAGTGACCTTCCTTATGAACTATCCAGTGTGGCGATTACGCGCAAGTAGCGATACTACCACAGTTTTACTCGTCAAGCTTGAGATTCTTCAATGCTGCAAATGGATTTTCCGTGGCAGCGGCCCATTCGGCCTCCGCCTTGGCGGCGCAATCGCATTGCTCGACGTTGAGATTGATGCCGCAGGTGGGGCAAAGGCCGCGGCAATCGGGCTTGCACAGGACAACGAACGGTGTGTCCATGACAACTGCGTCGTTGATGGGCTCACCCAGATCGACGATGCGATCCTCGCCCAGCAACTCGTAGCCGTCTTCGTAGGCCTCGGGGTCCTCGGGCTCCTCAAAGAGGTAGAACTCCTCGATCTCGCCTGCGATATCAAACGAGGCGGGCTCCAAGCAGCGGTCGCACTCGCCGGTGGCGTGAGCGCGGACCATGCCCGAGAGCAGAACACCGGTACCGGCGTTGGTAAAGACCACGTCGTAGGCAATGCCGTCCTGCAGCTGGTACTCCTTCTCGCCCACCGTGTAGGTGGCGACATCGACCTTGCCGGTCAGCGGGTATGAGTCTCCGGGAAACTCGAGCTGCTCGGAAAGATCGACGATCACGCTCGGGAACTCGGCCATTACCACTGACCGTTCTGCTGGGCGGCGCCCTCGTTGAGCTGCTGACGGCAACGAGTGACGGTGCCGGTCAGACTCTTAAGGTTCTCCTCGAGGTGCGTAAAGACCTGCTCGGCGTAATCCTCGGCGGCATAACGCGTCTCGCGCTCGTACTGCTGGGCACGGTCGCGGATGTCGTCGGCCTGCTGCTGGGCTAAGCGGACGATCTCCTGCTCACCGGCAATGGTGAGCGCCTGCTGCTGAGCATCGGCAATGATGGAATCGGCCTGAGCGGCGGCGGAGGCCATAAGCTCCTCGCGCTCTTTGAGGATACGGCGGGACTTCTGCCACTCCTCGGGATAGCTCATGCGGATCTCATCGAGGATGTTAAAGAAGACGTCGGCGTCGATAACCTTCATCTGGGCGTTCTTGCCGAACGGCGTCTTAGCCTCTTCGATGAGCCCCTCGAGCTCGTCGACAAGACTCACGATCCTGTCGCCAGGAAAATTCTCGCCCGGCATCCGGTCTCCTTTCATAGGTAACATATCATCGTGTTAGTTTACCACATGCCACCAGGCAATAAAAAACGTCACGAAAAGCGATGTTTGAGTGCTTCGACCACGTTGGGCGGCACAAACGTCGACACGTCGCTGCCAAGCGACGCGATCTGACGCACCACCGAACTCGAGATATAGCCGTACTGCGGAGCACTCATGACAAAGATGGACTCCAGCTCGCTATCCAGGCGATAGTTGAGGTCGGCCTGCTGCAACTCGTACTCAAAGTCGGTCATGGCGCGCAGACCCTTAACGACGGCACCCGCCCTCTGTTCACGTGCAAAGTCGACCAGCAGGCCGGTGAAGGGCAGTACCTCGACGCCGTCCAAATCGCCGAGGGCCTCGCGGGCCAGCGCCACGCGCTCGTCGAGCATAAAGGTGGTACCCACGCCGTTTTTACCCTGCGATTCGGCCACGGCGACGATCACGCTGGGAAAGATACGGCGAGCTCGGCGGATCACGTCGATATGGCCAAAGGTGATGGGATCGAAGGTGCCCGGGACGATTACGCGGTTGATGGTGTCATTCATGGGTGTCCTCCGAAGGCACATCCTCGTCATTTTCGTTCTCGTCAGCATGGTCGTTCTCGTCCTCGGCCACCCAGCGCAGCAAGTCAACCGAGGTAATGCCGTAGCGCTTCTCTCGCACGGTCTTAAAACAAGCCGGATGAGCACCTGCATCGGCTGCGGCATGCTCAAAAAGGGCAAAGGCCCCGGGCGCCAGCAGTCCCTGCTGGGAAAGATTTTGCAGCAGCTCCTCGACCGGCTCGGCGCCAAAGGCATAGGGCGGGTCGAGCAAGATCAGGTCAAAGGGACCACCCGGCACACGGCCGCGCGAGGCGCTCGCCAACACATCGCCGGTAACGACACGCCAACGCGAGCGGTCGCGGCACAGCGACTCAATATTCTTGGTGATCAGACGGGCGGCATTGCGATCGATCTCGAACGTGGTGAGCGAGCGGGCGCCACGCGAGAGCATCTCGATTCCCAGGGCGCCGGAGCCGCCAAAGGCGTCCAGCACGCGGACCTCGTCCAGATCGAAGTCGAACGCCGACATGACCATGGACGCGCATGCCTCGCGCACGCGATCGGTCGTGGGACGGGTGACATCGCGCCCACGCGGCTCTTCGATCTTGCGGCCGCGCCATTCACCGCCGATGATTCTCATCCTCCGCTGACCTCCTTAAAGATATGTCGATAACGCATGGCGACCGCGTCGCGCAAGGGGCGCGTCGCCACGGAGTCAAGGTTGCAAGCATACCGCAAGAGCTCGACCGCGTCCAAATGAGCCCATTCGATAAGATCCTCGTCGGCGTCCAGGTCCACAAAGCGCAGGGTCACGCCGCCGTGCTGGCGATACCCCAGGATCTCGCCCTCGTGGCGCAAGCGCAGGTCCATCTGGGCGAGCGTAAAGCCGTCCGAGGTCTTTTCGAGCGACTGAAGACGGTCTTGTGCCGCCGAAGCGCCGCCGTTGCCCTTGGAGTGCGTCATGACCAGGCAGGTGCCCGACACGCTGCCGCGGCCCACGCGACCGCGCAGCTGGTGCAGGGCCGCCAAGCCAAAGCGCTCACCGTTCTCGATGACCATGACGGTGGCGTTGGGCACGTCGACGCCCACCTCGACCACCGTGGTCGAGACGAGC
>URDE01000154.1:0-3071 GCA_900546525.1 uncultured Collinsella sp. | reverse complement strand
ATTGGACAGAGCTTGGCAAGTGCCCTGGAATATGAAGGAAACGGCAGCGATGGAATTCTTCGATGGTGACGACATGGGATCGAGTAGCGAAGACGGCTGCGACGAAACTGCCCCGTTTGTCAAAGTCGACCCCTTTGGCACCGATACCCTGAGCTGCTATGTGCACTTTGCAACATCCCGCGCCGGCATCACTCCACGTCAAACTCCACGCGATCGAGTTCGGGCACGTTGAGGTCGATGAGCTTGCGGGCAACGCGGCGATCGTGCGCCCCGAGCGCCTCGCTTGTCGTCACGTGAGCGACAACCTCGCGCTCAACCATGCCCTCCTCGTCGCCTTCGGCGGCTGAGGTTTCGACGGCGACGGTGTAATCCTTGAAGCCTGGCAGCACCGCGGCAAGCTCGCGCGTGGTCTCGGTGACGCCGTAGCCGTCTTGCACGCCGGCCTGCGCTGAGCCAATGGACCCCGCGGTCATAACGATGCAGGGGATGGCAAAGATTACCGTACCCACGATGATGCGGCGGCGCACCTTGTGTGACAGCTCATCGACCTCGGCATTTTCCTCGGCGGTCACAATACCGTCGCCGTTCAGGTCGCGCTTGAGCGGTACACGTAAAAGAAGCAATACGGCTTCGGCCGCCAGTGCGATAAAGACGACGTTGATGCCAAACTCGTAGAGGGCCGAGAGGAACAGCGACCCGCTCGCGATGGCAATGCCGCAACCCGCCGCGCACAGGGGCGGCATGAGTGCGGTCGCCACGGCTACGCCGGCAATGAGCGTCGAAGGCTCCTGGTCGCGCGAGTTGCCCAGCCCGCCCGCAAAGCCGCCCGCGAGCGCGACGGCAAGGTCCCATACGGTGGGTGTCGAGTTATCGATGATGGCGGCCGTGGTGGTGCCAAGGGGCGAGAGCTTAAAATACAGCGTGGAAGTGATCAGGCAAAGGACCATCTGCAGCGCGAGGCCGGCAATTGCCTCGAGGGTAATCTCACGGTCGAGCGTGGCGATGCCGTATGCCATGGCAAGGACCGAGCCCATGAGCGGGCAGATGAGCATGGCGCCCACAATGGCGATGTCCGAATCGATATCGAGGCCGACACTCGCGATTAGCATGGCGATAATGAGGATGCACAGGTGCGAGCCGGTTAGGCGCGCCCCGTTTACAAAGCGCTTACGAATTACGTGATAGGGGGCGCGACCCTCGCGAATGTTGAATGCGCGCCTCAGGAAGCGGCCGGCGTTCTCCATGACCTCGCTATAGGCAGGGCGGATGCCGTGGCGCCGGTGATGGCGCTCGCGCAGTCGCTTGAGCTGCTGGTTATCGAGTTTCATGTTCACCTCGCTTCGCCGCGGACTATGCATCGCGCCCGCTGCCTCTACTCTACACCGCGGCAGGCGGGGTGGTCATCTTGACGTGAAACTTAGACGAGTAGGTAAAGGGGGCACGTCAAATGAGGTTGAAGCCGAGGGTTTCGGCAGATACAGAAAAGCGCGGGGTCGGATGGTCTCCGACCCCGCGCTCTGCACGGGTACGTTGTTGTTGGGTTTAGCCCAGCAGACTCAATCCCACGGAGACAAACGCCAGGATAACGCCGACGATGGACTCGCCGCCCAGCAGGCCGCTGGCAACGACCAGGCCCTGCTCCTGGAAGGCGGCATCCTTGGCAGCCTTCTCCTCGTCCGAAAGGCCTGCCTCGGCGTCGCGGTGTGCGGCCCACTTGTCGTAGGCGAGCTTGACGCAGGAGCCCAAGAAGGCCGTGAGTGACATGTAGAACGGCAGGTACACGCCCAGACCGATCATCATGGCCGGAATGCCGAGCCAGTACATGATGATGCCGGCGATAAAGCCGCCCGCAAACCACGGCACGCTCGGGATGCCCGAGACCATGGTGGCGACCACGCTTGCCTGCGCGGCCACAAAGCTCTTGTCGGGGCCGAAGGCGTCCGGACCATAGGCGGTGACGAGCGCGACCATGACAGCGGCAGCGACCAGGGCGCCCACGATGCCGCCAATGGCCTGGCCGACCCACTGTGCGCGCGGGTTGGTGCCCAGTACGGCTCCGGCCTTAAAGTCGTTCATGACGTCGCCCGCAAGGCCGCACGCCACGGCCACGATGCCGGCGATAAAGAACAGCTTGACCTGCGCGAGCTGCGCGAAGGCTGCCACGATGAGCATGACGATGAGGCCAAAGATCTCCATGGGGTCGATACCCGTCTGGCCGCAGCTCTGTGCGCTCATGATGGTGGTGACAAAGGTGAATAGCGTGACGATGACGGCCGGGACGGGACCAAGGTCGAGCGCGATGGCAACGATCACGGCGATGGCTGCGGTGCCCAGGCCGATGATGCCGGCGTCGAGCTTAAGGGAGCCCGAGATGAGCGACTGCTCGTCGGTGTCGGTGGAGCTGTCGGCGGCGAGGCCACGGACGATGCCGGCGACCTGCGGCAGGATGTCCTTAAGGACGACGGCGACGCCAAAGCCCATCATAAGACCCATACCGAGGGACTTGACGATACCCTGCGCGGTCACAATATCGAACAGGCCGGCAGCGGTGCCGCCAACGATGATGCCAAAGTTGCCCAGCAGCGCGCCGGCAAACCAGAAGGCGACGGGGGCAAAGCCCACCAAAAAGCCGATGGACAGTAACATGGGCGAGTTGTAGATGGCAAAGGTCACGCCGGGGATATTGAGCGTGCACAGCATGCTGGGCACTACGCCCAGGGCGTCGCGCAGCACGCTGTAGATGCCTGCGATGGCCATGGAGCCAAAGAGCTGCTTGCCGGTCTTGCCGCCGGCCTCGGTGGCGCGCAGGGTCTGAGCTGCAGCGTTGCCGGTGGGGAACTCCAGCGCGGCGTCCACGATAAAGTGACGGTGGATGAGCGCTGTCGCCAGAAGGCCCAAGATGGTGCCGGCAAGCGCCACGATAAACATGTCGAGCCAGCTGATCTGGCCGGCATAGCCCAGCATCCAGGCGCCCGGGATGGTAAACGCCAGGCCGCCGGCGACCATGGCGCCCGCAGACATGATGGTGTGGGTGACGTTGGCCTCGTTGAGGCTGGCGTTGCCCATGAGCT
>URDE01000153.1:0-3144 GCA_900546525.1 uncultured Collinsella sp. | reverse complement strand
CGTGGGTGCGTTGGACATGGCTGCTCCTTATCCCTCGTGCGCCGCACGGGGAGGCCGCGGCGCTTGGGATGAGGCTACCCCCGAGGTTCGTGCGGGTAAGTACCGGAGCCTGACCAAAAGCTTGCCCGATATCTGACAAATGGCGCCTACGAAAGACAATGGAATAAATCTGCAGGTAGACAATGGTAAATAAAAGAGCCTACAGGTCCTCATCTACACAATTGGCCTATTTTTAGGAGGATTCTCCATAGCTAAAACAAGTATCGTCACCCTTGTATCGAACAAGACAACCGCGTTATACTATCCCCCACATATGCGGGCATCGCCAAGTGGTAAGGCATCAGCTTCCCAAGCTGACACTCGCGGGTTCGAGTCCCGTTGCCCGCTCCAGTTAAAAGCACAAGCACGGCACCATTACGGTGCCGTGCTTTTTTCAATAAAGTGCCGGGACTCGAACCCGCCAGGGTGTGAGCGTAAAGCAAACGCGAAGCGTTTGTAGCGAGCAGGCGAAGGCGCCGGCAGGCGCCTAAAGCCGGTGCGTATTTGCGAAGCAAATACGCGGACGTCCCGTTGCCCGCTCCACCGGGCACGAGAGACGCGGGGACGGCCAATTCAACAAAGTTTTCCCCACCGTCTCCGCGAATCCGGCAGGCGACCGCAGCCGGTGCGGATTTGCGAAGCAAATACGCGGACGTCCCCATGGCCGCTCTTGCGGCAAAATGTTAGGTTAATGCCTGCTGCCCATACTTGCACCTACGCACGGTACAATGGTTAAGTTACGACCAACGTGCCAATAGCCAAAAAGGAGCCGCTATGATCGATCGCTATACTCGCCCGGAGATGGGACACATCTTCTCCCTCGAGAACAAGTACGCCATTTGGCAGGAGATCGAGGTCCTGGCCTGCGAGGCCCAGGCGGAGCTCGGCAAGATCGGTATTTCTAAAGACGAAGCCCAGTGGATCCGCGATCACGCTAACTTTGAGAAGGCAAAGGTCGATGAGATCGAGGAAGTCACGCGCCACGACGTTATTGCTTTCCTGACCAACATGAAGGAGTACATCGACGCCGATGTTCCCGAGGGCGACCCCAAGCCCAGCCGCTGGGTCCACTACGGCATGACCAGTTCCGACCTGGGCGATACGGCTCTGTGCTACCAGCTCACCCAGGCCTGTGACCTGATCATCGAGGACGTCAAGAAGCTCGGCGAGATCTGCAAGCGTCGTGCCTTCGAGGAGCGCAACACACTCTGTGCCGGCCGTACTCATGGCATCCACGCCGAGCCGATGACCTTCGGTATGAAGTTTGGCTCTTGGGCCTGGGAGCTCAAGCGCGATCTGGACCGTCTCGAGGATGCCCGCAAGAACGTTGCCTTCGGTGCCATTTCGGGTGCTGTCGGCACCTACAGCTCCATCGAGCCGTTCGTCGAGGAGTACGTCTGCGAGCACCTGGGTCTGGTTCACGACCCGCTGTCCACGCAGGTCATCAGCCGCGACCATCACGCCTACCTCGCCGGCGTCCTTGCCACCACGGCAGCCACCTGCGAGCGCATCGCTACCGAGGTTCGCAATCTGCAGAAGACCGATACACTCGAGGCCGAGGAGCCGTTCCGCAAGGGTCAAAAGGGCAGCTCCGCCATGCCGCACAAGCGCAACCCGATCACCATGGAGAAGGTCTGCGGCCTGTCGCGCGTCGTGAAGTCCAACGCCCAGGTCGCCTTCGACAACGTCGCCCTGTGGCACGAGCGCGATATTTCTCACTCCTCTGCCGAGCGTGTCGCCCAGGCCGATAGTTTCATCGCGCTTGACCACATGTTCCAGTGCCTCATCCGCGTTATCGACGGCTTGCGGCTGTATCCGGCTCGCATGATGGCCAACCTCAACAAGACCCGCGGCCTTATCTTCTCCTCCAAGGTGCTGTTGGCCCTCGTCGACACTGGCATCACCCGCGAGGACGCCTACGCTATCGTGCAGGAAAACGCCATGGCCACCTGGCACGAAGTGCAGGATTGTGTCTCCGGTCCCACCTTTAAGGAGCGTCTCGAGGCCGATCCGCGCTGCACCGTCAGCCAGGAGAAGCTCGACGAGATCTTTGATCCGTGGGACTTCCTCACCCGCATCGACACGGTCTTCGATCGCCTGGAGCAGGTGAGCTTCGAGTAGGGTTAACCTAATTCGGCCGTTTGCGGATGCATTCCAACCTTTGGCGCCTTGCCCATCTTGGGTGAGGCGCTTTTTTATCGCCGCATCAGCCCCGGGTATACAATGAAATCCGACTGCTGTTTCGATGAAGGGAGGCTTGTGCCCGGACGTATCAAGCGAGCCGCCATCGTCTCGTTTGCGCTCATGCTCCTTGTTGCCGCCTGTGTGGCCGCCCTGACGTATACCGTTCGAAGCAGTTCTTCCTCCTCGAATGAAGCCGACAAAGATCTCCCGGTACTCAAAATCGGCGTTACGGATAACGACCCCTATGTGTATGTCGATACCACGGGCGATTACGCCGGTATCGATATCGACATCGCCCGCGAGGCGTGTGAGCGTGCGGGGCTCAAGCCACAGTTTGTCGATATTGACTGGAACGATCGCGACCGGCTGCTCGAAAACGGTGATATCGATTGCCTGTGGTGTGATTATTCTCCCTGTTATCGCGAGGATAAGTATTACTGGACCGAGCCGTATCTAACCGTGACGGTCTCGGTTGCCGCCAAGAAAACGAGTGGCATCAAGTCCTTGGCGCATCTCGATGGAAGCAAGACCATCGCGGTAATTGCGGGCTCGGTGAGTGAACGCCGATTGCTCGCAGGGGATCTGGAAATCTCGCCGAACGTGCAAATCAAATCGTATGGTTCTGCCGAACTCTGCAAAGCCGCCCTCGCCAAAGGGTATGTCGACTGTTGGATGGCGGACGTTCAGCCGCTTGACCGACTTGTCGCCCGGTATCCCGGCCTTTACCGCGTGTCCGCTGACAACGTTATGACGGTTGATCTGGGCGTCGCGTTTGATGACGGCTATGAAGGACCGATCGTAAAGGATCTCAATACCGCATTGTTTGCCATGGACCGAGATGGCACGATTGACCGTATTGTGGGCAATTACAAGACAGGAGCGACGACGGGCGGGCAAGGAGCAAATCCATGACAAATGATG
>URDE01000152.1:0-3229 GCA_900546525.1 uncultured Collinsella sp. | reverse complement strand
GCCATGTAGCCGCCCATCTCGTGGTCGAACATCACCTTGTCGCACTCGAGCCCCTCAATGGCACGGTCGACCATCACGGCCGGGATGGGCAGGTGGCTGACTTCTTCGCGCAGGGCACGGTCGTCGGAGAACTCGTCGCCCACGACCAGGAAGACGCCATCAACGCCGCGCGTCACCAGCTGGCGCAGCAGCTCCAGATCGTCATCGGCGCTTCCACCCGAGCTGGTAATGAAGAGCGCATAGCCATCCTCGCGGCAGCGCTTTTCCAGGCTACCGGCGAGCGAGGCAAAAAAGCGGCTCTCGATGTTAGGGACGATAAGGCCCAGCGTGCGCGACTCGCGCATGACCAAACTACGCGCAATCTGGTTAGGAACATAGTGGTTGCGCGCCGCGACCTCCTTGATGAGTTTGCGGTTTTCTTCCGAGATGCGACAGGGCCGATTATTGAGCACAAGCGAGACCGACGAGGGGGAAAGCCCCACCTCCTGGGCGATCTGCTTGAGGGTGACTTTGTTGGCCATCTCGCTCCTTCCGGGTTTACGCGCAATCTCTTGAAAGTATAGCGACTACCCCTCTACCTCGGTGATAAACACTTTACCAATCCGGTAGACGGCTGTTTTATCGCCGCCAGCGCACCAAATCCGTCCGGGTGGGGTATATTGCAATCGATTGATGACAACGACCACCAAAAGGCGGATATTCGTATGCACGAGAACGACTTTTTTAACGAGGACCTGCTGTGCGCGCTTGCTGGCGTTGCCGGCGAGGACAACGTGCTGATGAGCGAGCCCATGCGCGAGCACACCACGTTTAAGATCGGCGGCCCGGCCGACGTCTTTGTCACGCCCGATACCGAGCAGGGTCTCGTCGCCACGCTCGACACCTGTTATCGCTGCGACCTGCCGCTCACCATCGTGGGCAACGGCTCCGACCTGCTCGTCGGCGACAAAGGCATCCGTGGCGTCGTCGTGGCGCTGGGCGAAGGCCTCTCCAACATTACGGTCGACGGTACGCACGTCACGGCGGCGGCCGGCGCCTTGCTTTCCGATGTCGCCGCTGCGGCAGCCGAGGCCGGTCTCACCGGCATGGAGCCCATCTCGGGCATCCCCGGATCGGTCGGCGGCGCCTGCTACATGAACGCCGGTGCCTACGGTGCCTGCATGGCCGATGTGCTGGAGTCCGTGCGCGTCTACAAACCCGCTCGCCAGCTCGACGACGGCACCCGCGGTAGCGGCAACATCATCGAATTCGATGCCGACGAGCTCAACCTGGGCTATCGCAAGAGCCGCATCGCCGACGACGGCTTTATCGTGCTTTCGGCCACTTTCAATCTCGCCCCGGGCAACGCCGCGATGATCAAGGCCGACATGGACGACTACCGT
The DNA here is from genome assembly GCA_900546525.1 of uncultured Collinsella sp. Taxonomy (GTDB): domain Bacteria; phylum Actinomycetota; class Coriobacteriia; order Coriobacteriales; family Coriobacteriaceae; genus Collinsella. The sequence continues at coordinate 1,847 of URDE01000152.1, read as the reverse complement.
CAGCGTCGCGAGGACAAGCAACCGCTCGACATGCCGAGTGCCGGCTCCACCTTCAAGCGCCCCGAGGGTTACTTTGCCGGCAAGCTCATCATGGATGCCGGCCTGCGAGGACACGCCGTTGGCGGCGCGCAGGTAAGCGAGAAGCACTGCGGCTTTATCGTCAACGCCGACCACGCCACCGCCGCCGACGTCGACGAACTCATCCGCCACATCCAGGCAACCGTCAAAGACCAATTCAACGTAGACCTAGAACCCGAAGTCCACCGAGTAGGCGAATTTTTATAAAAAGAAGGCCCCGAAAGGGGCCTTCACTTTCTTTAATTCAGATAAACCAGTCCGGTGTGTGACGTATTGGACCCGAGAGGTCCGTGGCTGCCCGAAAGGCATTAGGTTGATCGCGAGTTCCGCACGAGCCGGAGAGCACTTAATGTGCTCTCCGTGCGAGCAGGACTGTCCGAGCAGGCAACCTAATGCCTTTCGGGCAGCCACGGACCAACTTACTTCAAACCGCAGCTACGACAGCGCAATACCGCCAAGCCAGCCCCAACGCACGCCAGAGCCGGTGCCATAGAAGCTAATAAACGAATCAAGCGACTTAGACGTAATGGCGCCCTCATTGCTCATGACGATGCCGCCGCCAACATAGATGCCCACGTGGCCATAGATCAGACCCGGCATGCCGGTGCCGCTATGCGATGAGTCGGCCACGATCATGCCCACCTGCAGCGCCGAGCGGTCGGAGCTATAGCACCAGGCGTTGAACATGTCGCAGGCGTTGCCGCCAAAGTAGCCAACGCCGGCGTTACGGAAGACATTGGTAACCCACGCCGCGCACCAGTTCTGGCCCGGCGAAGGCGTGGAGTAGCACGCGTTGACGACGGCCTGTTGCTTGCCCGAGCCGGCATTCTGCTGCGGAGTTCCGGGCGCATACGATCCGCCACCCGAGCTCGAACCACCCAAGTAGGAATTGTTCTTGTTCGCGGCGGCCGCGGCAGCGGCGGCCTTCCTGGCGGCCTCCTCGGCCTGGGCGGCAGCGAGAATCTCGGAATCACGCTGAGCCATGAGCTCCTTGACATCGTCAGAGAGGCCGTTCAGAACCGTCTGGACTTCCTGCTGCTTGGCCTGCATGTCCTGCATCTGGGCAGTCTGCTGGTCCTTGAGCTTCTCTAAGTCGGCCTTCTGCGACTCGAGCTCGGTCTTTTGCGCATCGAGCTCTTCCTGGATGGTCTGAATGTCCTCGATGGCGTCGCGGTCGCTCTTGTTGATCTTCTCAACGTAATGCGCGTTGGCGACGAGTTCCTCAAACGAACCCGAGGCGAGCAGCAGCGACAGGATGTTGGTGCCGCCGGACTTGTAGCTGGCGGCCACGCGATCGGAAAGGTCGTTGCGCTTCTTCTTGAGCTCGGCCTTCTTTTCATCGATCTGGGCCTGCGTGTCGTCAATCTTGCCCTGGACATTCTCGATGTCGTTGAGGGTCTGGGCATTCTTGTTGGCCAGCGCCGCATACTCATTTGCGATGCTGTCGAGCTGGGCCTGAACCTCGTCGAGCTGGGCCTGGGCGGCATTCAGTTTATCGGTTGTTTCTTTGGAAGCCTCCGCCGCATGGGCGCGAGCGGGCAGGCCAAAAAGAACTGCCGCAGAAGCGGCGCCGAACAGGGCCTTGAGGGCAGTGCGGCGCGAGAGCTCCTGGGAAAGGATGGAATCGCTGTTTGGTGACATATGTACTCCGTTACATGTTTATTTATATGTCGCTCAACTCATACATATTAGCGTACATATGGCGCGTCCCAACGATTTCCACGAACGGCAGGAAACTACAAGGTCAGCGGCTCGTAAGCAAATGTCAA
>URDE01000151.1:0-3354 GCA_900546525.1 uncultured Collinsella sp. | reverse complement strand
CCAGTTACTCATGGCTTGCTACGAGATGTGCGGCTCCTTTGCAGTGTTTAAGCCCTGCGAGCGAACGCAACAACAACTCGATGAAGCTATTTCGCTTAAGCTCATTCCACCCAACTGCGGCTGGGAGCGAGTTAACGACACCAAGGGCAAGAACACCAGCTTGTGGAAGCGCACGCCGCTTCTTGCCGCAGCGGATATCGCCGCGTTCGCCAAGCAGGCCGCAGGCCTGCGCGGCGTTAAGCAGCTCCGCTGGGCCGCCGAACGCATGACAGGACAGACCGCCTCGCCCTTCGAAGTCCAGACGTCCATGCTCATCTCGCTCCCCCGCGATGAGGGCGGTCTGGGCATCGACATCACCAATAACGCGCGCATCCCGCTCAGCGAAGCCGCGCGTTCGCTGTATGACAAAACCTGCTGCTACGCCGATATCCTCATCGAAAGCGCCACCGACAGCATGGGCGTCATCCTTGAATGCCAAGGCCGCTCCGCCCACGACAGCGAAGCCGCGAGCCTCTCCGATGCCGAGCGCACCACCGCCCTCACAAGCATGGGCTACGACGTCATCCAAATTACCTATGATCAGATCAAGGACAAAAGGAGCTTTGGCAACCTAGCCAAACTCATCCATAAAAAGGCTGGACTTCCCTACACCCCAAAGACCGATCAGGAACGCACCACCGAAGATGCCCTGCGGCAAGAGCTACTTGTCAATTGGGATGAGCTGTTCACTGCCGGGCCGACCAGCTAGCAGCTAGCGATCAGGGGAAGCGCGGGCACATCGGGCGATTCGACGCGGGCAGCAAATCCCGCCTCAGTTAGCTCGACGACCTCGGTAAACGTTGCATCGAAAAACTCCTCGGTTAGCAAGCGATACGGCGGATGATCGGGCTCGCCGGGGTTTTCGCGCACGATCTCGTGCATGACGCCGATGGTCTTGAGCACATACTCCTTATGGATGGGATACTGACCAAAACGCGTCGCCGCAGTATAGAGGCGATCGGTCGCGCGCGGAATCGAAACAATGCCGAGCGTCTTGCCAAACCAGTCAAAGTCGCCTTGCTTTTTAATGCGGAATTCCTCGCACGGCTTGCCGCCGTGCGCCTCTAGGTATTGGTTCACGCGGGTATTCCACACAGTATCGGCCACAAGGTGAGACCAAACGCCCAGCGTCAGATCGAGCAGCGACTGCGCCACGTCATCGGGCGCGAGCGAAAGCTCACTAGCACCGGGACCGGCAACCGGCTCGGCGTCCTTGTAACGTTGGGGATAATGCACCCGATTGAGTCGCTCACGCTCCTCGACAATCGAGGTCGCGGCAGCCAGCGTACCAACAGGCGCCCCTTTGAGCAGCGGCGCCACATAGGTATCCCAGAACTCATGCTCACGAGGCTTAGGGATGGGCTCAGGCTTGGCAAAGTGCGTAATGCGGTACGGGATGGGATCGGCAATGCCAGGGACCATATAGCCCACGAAGATATCCGGAACCACGCAGCCAAACAAAAAGGCATTGCGGTCGCGCACGCTATTGGCAAGCGCACCGGTGCGCTCCAGCAAACGCTCCGTCTGAGCGATATGAATGTTCCAGCTTGGCATAGCCACCCCCATAAAAACCTGGATAACTATACCATCACGGCAAAGCCACGCGGGCGGCTACGCACGCTCTACGCAGCAACTATTCCGCAGCGCCGCTCTCGGTTCCATACGACGACACCGGCGCCTCGACCACATGGTGATATCGATCGATATAGATGGCGCGGGCACCCAGGCGCCGCACCAAATCCTGATGATGTGTGCTCATCAAGACCGTCTTGCCGGCAGCAACATAGGCCAGTAGAAAGTTGACCACGATGTCGCACGAATCCTCGTCAAGTCCGTTGGTAGGCTCGTCGAGCACCAGGATATCGGGGTTCATCGACACGACGGCAGCCAGCGCCACGCGCTTCTTTTGCCCGCCTGAGAGCTGATAGGGAGAGGCGTCGGCAAGGTCGGCAACCTGGAATAGCTCCATTGCATCGCGGACGCGGCGCTCGAGCTCGTCTGCCGGCAGCCCCATTTGAGCCGGGCCAAACGCGACTTCCTCGCCGACCGTGGCACAAAAGAGCTGCGCATCGGCGTTTTGGAACACAAAGCCCACGCGCTGATGGAACCGCTGGACCGTCGCGGAATCCTTGAGATATGCCGCATCGACTGCATGCCCGTCGAACAGGTACGCACCCGCGTCCGCAAGCTCAAGGCCGTTGATAAGACGCATGATCGTCGTCTTGCCGCAGCCGTTAGGACCAAGCAGAGCAACGAGCTCCCCACGGTTCACCTGCAATGAAACGCCGTCGACCACCGTATGACCCGCGTAGGAAAACACCACGTCGCGAAACTCGATAAGCGGCGTGGTCTCAGCGCCGGCAGCACCGCTCGCACCCATCGCGTTATTCGTATCGTTTGCCAAAACGTCGCCCTTCCCTACTCACATCGACGGTTCGACCGACCGCGCTACAGCACCGCGCACAACACGGCGAGCAACGCCACAACGGCCGCGTAAACCGCATCGCGCCAGCCAAAGCCGCTCCGTGCAGGCGCCGGATACACGCCGGCGAAGCCGCGACACAGCATGGCCTCGTCCATCGCGCGGCTGCATTCCATCGCCTTGATAAACGTCATGCCCATGATACCCGCCAGCGAATCGGTGCGCGAAAAACCCGCAGGCGCGGAACCGACGCTGCGCAGCATGACCGATTCGCACAGATCGTGCGCCGTGCGTCCCAGCACCTCGATATGCTTGAGTGCCATATCAAACGTAAAGATAACTTCGTCGGGAAGATGCAGCATCTTGAGCGCCGCCGACATGCGGCTCCAGGTGAGCGTCCACGAAACACCCAGCACCAGCGACACGTTAATAAACGTCTTGAGCGCGATCTTGAGCATGGCGCCCGTGGCAGAAGCACCCAGCAGCAGGGCAGGCAGTGCCAGAACCACTGCAAGCCCCGTGGCGCCGAGCGCCGGTACAAAGGTCGCACGCAGCCCGCGTGCGGGGCGCACCGCGACCAGCACCAGCGCGATAGCCGCCATCAGCATCAGGTACAGCGGACTCTGCGTCAGGCACACGCACAGGACGCAGACGAACATCCCCACCAGGCGCACCGGAGCCGAAACGCAAGAAAGGGCGCGGTCGACCATCGACCCGCCCTCGTGCGCGCCTCCACCCAGGCGAACCCGCTCAAGCAGGCTCGCCAGGTGCAGGACATTCTTTTGCATCACACGATGACGAGCGCCCGTGGGCTCGTATCGCTCCTCGGCCGCAAGCCAGCTAGGCAGCTCGGCTATTGCCATGAGCACCGCTTTCCTTAACCGTCAGCGAGA
>URDE01000150.1:0-3497 GCA_900546525.1 uncultured Collinsella sp. | reverse complement strand
ACAAAGTCGCAGCGGCGGGCGAGCGGCAGGGTAAAGGTGCCGGCGCCGCAGTACAGGTCCACGGCAAGCTCGTCTTCCTGCGGATCGAGCGCCTCCATGACAAGCTCGATCAAAATCTCGGCACCCTTGGTGTTGACCTGGAAAAACGATGGGGCGGACAGGCGCATCTGGCCGTCAGCGATGTTCTCGGTCCACGAGCCCTCGCCGGCGAGCATCTCTACCTTGGAGACACGGCGGGCTTTCTTCTCGCCCTTGCTCATGACGCGCACGACGCTCGTGGGGTGTACGGCGTCTGCCAGCACGCGCGAGACCTGCGAGCGCGGGAAGGAGCCTGTGGGCGTCCAAAGCGCGACCTCGAGTGCCTTGGTGCGACGCGAGGCGCGAATGCCCACACGTTCCAGACCCAGGTCGTGGCTGCCGCTCAGATAGTTGAGCGCGCCGACGACTGACTTGAGTGCCTTGGGAAAACGCTTATCGAACAGCGGGCATGCATCGACGGTCACGATCTTGCTGGGATCGACGCCGTGCATGCCAAGGCGCACGCGACCGTTGACGATGGTCGGTTCGAGCTCGATTTTATTGCGGTAGCCCCAGTCGTCCTTGGTGTGGCGGATGGGCTGTACCAACTCATCGACCTGCTCGGGGGTGAACTTGCCAATGCGCTCGAGCGTGGAACGCAGGTTTTGCTCTTTGGCGGCAAGCTGAGCGGTGCGCGAGAGGTTGCCCCACGAACAACCGCCGCAGATGCCCACGAAGGGGCAGGGAGGCTGAATGCGATCGGGGCTTGGCTCCAGAATCTCGGTAGTGCGGGCGCGCATAAACGACTTGCCGTCCTGCACGATCTCGGCTTCGACGGTGTCGCCCGCCACGGCGCCTTGCACAAATGTGGCCTTGCCGTTGTCGGCATGTGCCAGACCGTCGGTGCCGTACGTCATCGATTCTATGGTGAGCTTCATGTTCCTGCCTGTCATTCGCGGTATTGTCCGCAACCATGGTAGCAGGGAAAAGCGCCCCGTATCTGGGGCATTCCTCAAATACGGGGCGCTTCTACAAACGTCTATTTCGTCTTGCCGGTAATGAGCGTCTTAAGGCCTAGGCCGATCAGACCCAAGCCCATGCGCACGCGGCCGGGGCGATGGCGCTCGATGGCCTTGGCTTTGCCAGCGGGCTTCTTGTGACACGCGTTGCTCTCGGGGGTTGTTGTGGGTGCCTGAGGTTGGACTGCGGGAGCAGGTTCGGGCTCGATAACGGTCGCTTGGACCTTCTGGACCTCGGGAGCGGCCGGCTGCGGCTCGGGCTCAGGCTGGGATGCGAGCGCGGGTTCTGCCTCGGTGTCGGCTTCGGCGTTGCGATAGGCACGCTCCAGCAGAGCTTCCTGCGAGTTAAAGGGTCTCTCGCCCTCGCGGCGCTCCACCGGAACCCAGGTGCCGTCACTCGTCAGGCTGCGTGCCTTTACGTTGTCGCGCAGCTGCATGCCCATGTACTCGTGCACCAGGGCGCGGCAGGTGGGGTCGAGCACGGGGAAGGCGATCTCCACGCGGTGCTCGGTGTTGCGCGTCATCATGTCTGCCGAGCTCAGGTAGATCATGTCCGAGTCCACGCCAAAGGCGTAAACGCGTGCATGCTCCAAAAAGCGTCCGACGATAGAACGGACATGCACGTTCTCGGTCTTGCCCGGAACGCCCGGCTTGAGGCACGAGATGCCGCGGATGATCATGTCCACGCGGACTCCTGCGCACGACGCCTCGGCGATCTTGTCGATGACCTCGCGGTCGGTGAGCGAGTTGAGCTTAAAGAACACACGGGCGGGCTCGCCGACAAGGGCGCGCTGAATCTCGCGGTCCAGGCCGCGCATGATGAGCGGCTTGAGGCCGACCGGCGCCACGCCCAGGAAGCGGTAGTCGCCGCGCAGGTTGCCCAGCGACAGGTTGCGGAAGAACAGGTTGGCGTCCTCGCCGATGCCGGGATGCGCCGTCATGAGCATAAAGTCGCTGTAGAGCTTAGCCGTCTTCTCGTTAAAGTTGCCGGTACCCAAAAGCGTCAGACGGGTAAGCGCCATGCCCTCGCGATAGGTGAGCTGGCAGATCTTGGAGTGGCACTTAAAGCCCTCGGAGCCGTAGATGACGGTGCAGCCGGCCTCTTCCAAGCGCTCGGCCCATTCGATGTTGTTCTGCTCGTCAAAGCGGGCGCGGAGCTCCATGAGTACCGTGACTTCTTTGCCGTTCTCGGCAGCATCGATGAGCGACTCGCACAGGCGGCTTTGTTTGGCCACGCGGTAGAGCGTGATGCGCAGCGAGATGCACTCGGGGTCATAGGCTGCTTCGTGCACCAGGTCCAAGAACGGGTTCATGGCCTCGTAAGGGTAAAAGAGCAGCTTGTCGTGCTGCAGCACCAGCTCGCGGATGGAGCGGGTCATATCGATGGTGGGATTGGGCTGCGGCTTAAACGGCGTAAAGAGCAGCTCGTTGCGTAGATGCTCGGGTATTTTGCCCTCGATGCCAAAGACATAGCCCAGGTTGAGCGGGATATCGCAGGTAAAGACCGAGTGACGCGAGAGCTCGAGCGCCTTGCGGATAGTCTTGAGCGTTGCTTTTTCGAGCGAGCCCGATACGGCGAGCACTACCGGCTGCAGGCGCAAGCGCTTCTTGAGAATGCGCTTCATGTGCTGGCGGTAATCCTCTTCCTCCTCGACGCCCTCGCCGTCCGGGTCGATGTCGGCGTTGCGGGTGACGCGGATGAGCGCACGGTCCAGCGGCTTATAGGAGCCAAAGCAGTTGTCCAGGCAGGCGAGGATGACGTCCTCGAGCAGAATGTAGGAGTAGGTGCCGGTGGGCGAGGGGATCTCGACCACGCGGTTCATCGAAGCGGGAATCTCGATCAGGCCCAGCAGGCTCTCCTCGTCGGTGACGCCGTCCAGGCCACAAGCCAGATAGAGTGCGCCGTTGCGCAGGTTTGGGAAGGGGTGGCGCGGGTCGATCACCAGCGGTGAGATGACCGGCGACACGTAGGCCTGGAAGTAGCGGGTTACAAAGGTGCGCTCCTCGGGCGTAAGCGAATCGACACGTGCGCGGTGAACGCCCAGGGTGTCGAGCTTGCCCTCGATGCTTTTGAAAATGGACTCCCAGCGGGTAAGGAGCCCGGGCAGCTCTGCCATGACGGCATCGACCTGTTCGGAGGCGGTCATATTGCTCTTGTTATCGACAGGCTGTTTTTTGAGTTCTGCCAGGTCGGACAGGCCGCCCACGCGTACCATAAGGAATTCGTCGAGGTTGGACTCGAAGATCGAGACGAATTTAAGGCGCTCGAACAGCGGCACGGACTCATCAAAAGCCTCGTCGAGCACACGGTTGTCAAAGCGTAGCCAGCTGAGCTCTCGGTTCTGCGTGTACGAGAAGTCGCGCGGCGGTTTGCGCAGCTTTGCGGCGGCTTGCTTTTTTTCGATTTTGCTCGGCATATGCATCTGTCCGTTCAGTCCCCGCAGGGGACGGTAGCCTAAC
>URDE01000149.1:0-3519 GCA_900546525.1 uncultured Collinsella sp. | reverse complement strand
GGCCGACGATTTCCGCCGCATGATGAACCAGATGAAAGGCGAGGCGCCTGCAAAGAGTGCAAAACCAGCCTCCACATCGCCCATGAGCGTCCCCGCAGCTGCGGCACCGATCGAGCAGAACACCGACGGCGCGCCGCTCGCGGCCAACTCGAAATTCACCTTCGAAAACTTTGTCTACGGCCCAGAAAACAGCCATGCCTATCGCTCAGCCCTCAAGTTTGCCGCGCTCGCGGACGAACGCGGCACATGCACATCCCTGTTCATCTATGGCAAATCGGGGCTGGGCAAGACCCATCTGCTGCTCGCCATCAAAAACGAGCTCGCCGAAAAGTCGCCCGAGATCAAGGTAAAGTACGCCAACTCACAGGCGTACCTCGATGACCTGATGACGGAGTTCGACCGCCAAAAGAAGAGCAACGCCCCCATCATGCAGGCATACCACGACGTGGACGTGCTCATCATCGACGACATTCAAAACATCATCGGCAAGCGCGCGAGCGTGGACTACTTCTTCCAGCTCATGGACGAGTTTATCCGCAACAACAAAAAAGTCGTCATCGCAGCCGACCGTGCGCCCAAAGACCTGAGCATGGACGAGCGCCTTACCAGCCGTTTTAATGCCGGTATGCTCTGTTTGGTGGCGGAGCCCAGCTACGAGATGAAATACAAAATCTTGCAGCGCTACTACGAGAACACGATAGCCGCCGCACCCGAGGCGGGTGACGACTCGCTGCTGGCGGCCTATGGCGGCGATGGTGGGCATCTGACCGACGAGCACTTTAAGCACATGGCAGAAGTCTCGGGAACCAACATCCGCGAACTCGAGAGCTTCTGCGAACGCTGCGCCGGCGAGGCAGGAGACCGCGAACGCGAGGGCAGCGAGCTCAGTTTCGACGACATCGACGCCATCGCAAGCCAGTACTTCGATACGTCGGCCAAAAAGATCAACGTGCAGACGGTCCAGTCTGTCATTGAAGAGCAGTACGGCGTGACGCACGAGGAGCTCATCGGCCCGCGCCGCAACGCCAACATAGCCAAAGCCCGCCATATCGCCATATATCTGGCCATCGAGATGTGCGAGATGACGACTACGGCGGTGGGCGCGGAGTTTGGCAACCGCAACCACTCAACCGTCAGTACGAGCTATAAAAAGGTTCAGAAGATGATTCAGGAAGACCGCACCATAACCGAGGATCTCAAATCGCTGCGAGATAAAATTACACTGCGCTCGTAGGGAAATAGAGACACCTGTTGAAAACTTGTCGAAACGCCGGGCATAACATGTCTAAAACTCGCCACAAGGCGATGAAAAATTTTCCGCAGGTTTTGAACGTGGAAAACACGGTCGGTTGCGCACAGGGCGCTGTCGATTCTCTTTTTGGGGTTGACCAGCGCTTTTGGGAGTAATCAACAGTTTCGTCAGTGCTATTACTATTATTAAGATATTTATATCTATAGAAAGGTATTAAAAGATGAAGTTCACCGTCAGCCAAAGCTCGCTCACGCAAGCCATCGGCGTCGTTATGAAAGGCGTCGCTTCGGCATCTACCCTTCCCATCCTGTCGGGCGTGCTCGTTAAGGCGCAGGACGGCATCTTGGAATTCCAAACCTCTAACTACACCATCTCGATTCGTCATCGCATTGCCGCGCATGTCGAAGAAGAGGGCGAGATGGTGATTCCCTGCAAGATGCTCTCGAACATTACGAAGACCCTTCCCGACGCCCCGGTTACCTTTGAGCTCTCGGAGCGTCAGGTGCTGATCGGATGCGAGAAGAGCTCCTTCCGCCTCAACACGCTCGACGCCAACGATTTCCCCGAGTTCCCCGCCTATGCCATCGAAAGTGCGGTGGAGCTCCCGACCGATATCCTGTCCGAGATGGTCGGCCGCGTGTGGCGCGTCACTTCGACTGATAAGGCCCGCCCCATCCTGGGAGGCGTGCACATGAAGGTCGAGAACAACACCGTGCGCCTGGTGGCAACCGACTCCTTCCGTCTGGCTGTATGCGACACCCAGGTCGAGACCTCGACGCTCGAGGGGTCCTTTGAGCTCAACGTTCCGGCCGACGCCTTCAACGACGCCCTGAGCATCATGGCCAGCCAGGCGACCATCATGATCGGCGCCGCGGACACCCAGGTTGTCTTTGAGGCCGGCAACACCACCTACGTGTCGCGCCGTATCGAGGGCGTGTACCCCAACTACAAGCAGCTCATCCCCGATTCGTGCGTGACGAGCGTCAAGATCGACGTGGCGGCTTTTAATGCCGCCCTCAAGCGCGTGGCGGTCATCGCGAGCGCGAACCCCGCAGTCAAGTTCGAGATCGATGTCGAGAACGGCCAGATGGGCCTGTCCTCCATCTCCAATGACCAGGATCTGGCGCAGGAGACAATCGATGTCGAGGCCGAGGGCGAGTCGGGCACCATCGCCTTTAACTACCACTACATCTTTGGCTGCCTCAATGCCCTATCCAAGGAGAAGGAGATCACGCTGGAGCTCAAGAGCTACTCGCAGGCGGGTATCTTTAAGTCCTACGACAAGATCAACTATCTGTACCTGGTCATGCCGGTTCGCATCTAGCGCTGCGCCATGACCATGTTTGCCCGCAACCTTTCCGTCGCGCGCTACCGCAGTTTCGATAGCTACCGTCTTGACCTGGACGAAGGCGTGACGGTGCTTGCGGGACCCAACGCGGCGGGAAAGACCAACCTTATAGAGGCGCTGCAGCTTTTGACGAGCGGCGCCTCGTTTAGGCATCCCACCGCTACCGAGCTCGTGCACGACGGCACGGGCTCGTGCAGGCTCGAGTTGAGACTCGAGGGCGATGGCCGCGTGCTCGATATGGGGCTGGGCGTTGAGGACGGCAAGCGCTCGTTTAGCCGTAACGGCAAGAGATGTTCGGCCGCCGGCGTGCGCGGGGTTTTGCCGAGCGTGCTTTTTTGCCCCGATCATCTGGATATGGTCAAACGCGGTGCCAGCGTGCGTCGGGCCGCCCTCGACGACTTTGGCGTGCAACTGAGCGCCCGTTACGCCGACCTGGCGAGCACCTACGGGCGTTGCGTGACGCAGCGCAACGCCCTGCTCAAGGAGTCCTGGTGCTGGCGCGAGATGCTCGGCGCATGGAATGACTCCATCGCTCGCGCCGGGTCCGCCCTGCTCGTGCATCGTTTGGCCCTGCTCGACCGACTGGCGGGCCATGTGCGCGCCGCGTATGGGCAGGTGGCGTCCGGTGAGGACGCAGGCGTGTCCTATGTGTCCACACTGGGGGATTTGCCTCAAACCGAGGGGCGCGAGGAACTTAAGGGCTGGGCGTACGAGCATATGCTCGCGGCCCTCGATGAGCGTGCCGATGAGGAGATGCGCCGCGGCGTGACGCTTGTGGGTCCGCATCGCGACGAGATTGAGTTTACCGTTGCGGGTCGATCTGCCCGTTCGTTTGCCAGCCAAGGGCAGCAGCGAACGCTGGTGCTTGCCTGGAAGGTGGCAGAAGTGGCCGTGGCGCGCGATATCCTGGGCACCGCGC
>URDE01000148.1:0-3594 GCA_900546525.1 uncultured Collinsella sp. | reverse complement strand
CTGCGCGAGCGCGGCGTGGTGCCTGCCGCCTGTGCGGGATTCTCGCTGGGCGAGGTCGCCGCGCTCACCTTTGCGGGGGCATTCGATACGCGAGCGGGCTTTGAGCTCGTGTGCGAGCGCGCGGCGCTGATGGCCACGGCTGCCGAGCGCCATCCGGGCGGCATGCGCGCCGTCATCAAGCTCGATGCGGCGCAAGTTGAGGGCCTGGCAAAACAGGCAGGCGAGGACTGCTGGCCGGTCAACTACAACAGCCACCAGCAGACGGTTGTGGCCGGAGCGCCCGATGCGTTGCAGACCCTCGACTCCCTGGTAAAAGAGGCTGGTGGCCGGGCCATGAAGGTCGCGGTGTCGGGTGCATTCCATAGCCCCTATATGGCCGAGGCGACCTGTGGCCTTGCTGCATATATCGATGCCGGTCACGCGCCGTCCCCGTTGCTCATTCCTGTTATGGCAAATATGACGGCGGCGCCCTATCCGGCCGACCCGCAGGCGGCATCGGAGGTGCTGACCAACCAGGTGAGTCATGCCGTGCGCTGGGTCGACACGCTGCATGCTCTGCAGGATCAAGGCATCGAGACGTTTATTGAGGTCGGCCCCGGCAAAACGCTGTCGGGCCTGGTCAAGCGTACGCTGAGCGACGTTCGCGTGTATTCGTGCGAAACGGCCGAGCAGGTCGCAGCTATTGCCGACGAGCTCGCATAGTCCACAGGGCTGTAACCCGAAAGGAATGACATGGGCAACTTGAACAACGGCGCGCTCGAGCGCAACGACTCACGTCGCGTGGCACTGGTCACGGGCGGCTCGCGGGGTATCGGCCGCGCCTGCGCTGTCGGTCTGGCGGAGGACGGCTTTGATATCGCCGTCGTCTATGCCGGTGGCGTCGATGCGGCGCGCGAGACGTGCGAAGCCTGCGAGGCCGCTGGTGCCACAGCTCGCGCGTATCAATGCGATGTGGCCGACCCCGCTGCCGTCAACGCATGCATGGAGACGGTCCTCAACGACTTTGGCTCCATTTGGGCGCTCGTCAACAACGCCGGCATCACGCGCGACGGCCTGCTCATGCGTATGGGTGACGATGCCTTCGACCGCGTGCTCGATGTCAATCTCAAGGGCACGTTCAATACGACGCGCGCGCTCACCAAGACCTTTATGCGCCAGCGCGGCGGTTGCGTCATCAACATGAGCTCGGTTGTGGGCCTGATGGGCAATGCCGGGCAGGCCAACTACGCTGCTTCCAAGGCGGGAGTCATCGGTCTGACCAAGGCGGTGGCGCGCGAGCTTGCGCCACGCGGCGTACGAGTGAACGCGGTCGCCCCCGGGTTTGTCGAGACCGATATGACGGCAAAGCTCTCGGAAAAGGTGCGCGCGGCGTGCGAGGAGCAGATTCCCCTGAGGCGCATGGCGCGCCCCGAGGAAGTGGCCGGCGTGGTGCGCTTTTTGGCGAGCGATGCGGCTGCCTACATTACGGGCGAGGTCGTACGCGTTGACGGCGGAATGGCGATGTAGAAACCAGGGCCGAACAACGGCTTGGATGAGGAGACCATGATGGAACAGAGAGTTGCAATCACCGGCATCGGCGCCGTATCGCCGCTCGGCAACACGGCGCTTGCCACCTGGGCGGCCATGTGCGCCGGCACGTGCGGCATCGGCCCGATCACGCACTTCGATACCGATGCGTTTGCCGTCAAGGTGGCGGCCGAGGTCAAGGGCTTTGACGGCAACGAGTACTTTGGCAAGCGTGATGCCAAGCACCTGGACCCTTGCGTTCAGTTTGCCCTGGCGGCGTCGGACGAGGCCATGCACGATGCGGGCTTTGATGTCGAAGGCGCCATCGATCGCGAGCGCCTGGGCGTCTACGTGGGTTCAGGCGTGGGCGGCATGCGGACACTCGTTGACAACGTCCACACGATCGCCGATCGCGGGCCTCGCCGTGCATCGCCCTATATGATTGCGATGATGATCCCCAACATGGCATCGGGCAACATCGCGATCCGCCACAAGGCAAAGGGCCCGACCCTGCCCGTGGTGACCGCGTGCGCGACCTCGGCCCATGCCGTGGGCGAGGCGTTCCGCGCCATCAAGCACGGCTATGCCGATGCGATTCTCGCCGGCGGTGCCGAGGCCGCAATCATCCCCGATGCCGTTGCGGGCTTTACGTCCTGCCGCGCTCTCACCACTAATCCTGACCCGTCGACGGCATGCCGTCCGTTCGATGCAGACCGCGACGGCTTTGTGATGGGCGAAGGCGCCTGCGTGCTCGTGCTCGAGGGCATGGAGCACGCACAGGCCCGCGGTGCACACATTTATGCCGAGGTCGTGGGCTACGGCAACACCGATGACGCCTACCACATCACGAGTCCCGACCCGGACGCGGCGGGTATCGCCCGCGCGATATCGCTGGCGGTGACCGAGGGCGACGTCAAGCCTTCCGAGGGTCTCTACATCAATGCCCACGGCACATCGACCAAGCTCAACGATTCGTCCGAGACGGCGGGCATTAAGCGTGCGCTCGGCGAGGACGCGGCGCGCGCCGCGCACGTCTCGTCGACTAAGTCGATGACCGGCCACATGATCGGTGCCACGGGTGCCATCGAGGTCATGGCCTGCGCCATGGCGCTCGAGCAGGGCGTGGTGCCGCCGACCATTAACTACCATACGCCCGATCCCGCCTGCGATCTTGACTACACGCCCAATCGCGCGGTTCGCGCCGACCTTACCTGGGCGCTTTCAACCAACCTGGGCTTTGGCGGGCACAACGCCGCCATCGCGCTGCGTAGATATACGAGGAGCTAGAGCATGGATTCCAAAAGACTTGCCGAGATAGCCGATGTTATGGAGGACCGCGGCCTCACGCGCGTACGCGTTGAGGAGCCCGATGGCACCGCGGTCGAACTCGAGCGCGCGAGCGCCGCACAGCCGGTTGCCGTGCCCATGCCTATGCCGAGCGCTATGGCCGCTCCAGTTGCAGCTCCCACAGTCGCGCCTGCCGCACCGGAGCCCGCCGCGCAGACACCTGCCGCCGCACCGGAGCCCAAGGGCACCGAGGTGACCGCTCCCATGGTCGGCGTTTTCTATGCTGCCCCGGCGCCGGGCGACGAGCCGTTTGTGCACGTGGGCTCTAAGGTCAAGGCCGGCGAGACGCTCTGCATCATCGAGGCCATGAAGGTTCTCAACGAGGTAACGGCAGAGGCAGACGGCGAGGTGCTCGAGATCTGCGTGGCCGACGGCGACCTCGTGGAGTTTGGCAGCTGCCTCATGAGGATCGGATAGGTGATATCCATGAACAAAGAAGAGCTCAAGAAGCTGTTGCCGCATCGCGAGCCGATGCTTTTGCTCGACGAAGCCGAGCTAGTGGGCGACGAGGCCCACGGCAAGATCACGATTACGGGCGACGAGTACTTTTTGCAGGGGCATTTTCCGGGAAACCCGGTTGTCCCCGGCGTGATTCAGTGCGAGATGCTCGCCCAGAACTGCTGCGTGCTGCTGATGGGCGATGAGGAGGCGCGCGGCGCGACGCCGTTCTACACCAGTCTGGACAAGGTGCGCTTTAAGCGTCCGGTGCGCCCGGGCGACACGGTTGATCTGGTGTGCTCC
>URDE01000147.1:0-3612 GCA_900546525.1 uncultured Collinsella sp. | reverse complement strand
CTGCTACTGGAAGGCCGACAAGTGGGTTCTCTGCCATGCTGACAGCCCCAAGGCAGCCGAGGGCGGCTACGTAGGCCTCATCGGCAAGAACCTCGACATCACCTGCGACTAGAATCTTCTGTCTCGATCTGTAACATCTAGCGGGCTAAATCGTCTCTACCTGTTACAGATTTAGACAAACTGCAGGGGACAGGCCGAACAGTCTCGATCTGTAACATCAGGCCCGGTTTTGGCGGCCTACCTGTTACAGATCGAGACAAACCGTCCCCAACCACCACAAAGGTGCCTGTCCCCTTTGTGGTGGTTGGGCGTGCGGATATCAAAAAGTGTCAGACGGGACGGTCGCCGGGCCACCGTGTGCGAAAAGAAGTATCGACCTGCGTCGTTGCCGTTGGGTGGCACCCCGTTTGCGGGGATACTGAAACCACGACAAGCGGCATATGAAAGGATTGATGCATGGCTTTCCGTAATGACTTCCTGTGGGGCGGCGCGACGGCTGCCAACCAGCGCGAGGGCGCCTACAACGTGGACGGCCGTGGCCTGGCCAACGTGGACGTGGCACCGCACGGCTCTGAGCGCTATGCGGTGGTCTCCGGCCAGCGCAAGATGCTCGACTTCGAGGATGACTATTACTATCCCGCGCAGACCGGCATCGATTTCTATCACCATTACAAGGAGGACATCGCCCTCTTTGCCGAGATGGGCTTTAAGACCTTCCGCATGAGCTTGGCGTGGACCCGCATTTTCCCCAACGGCGACGAGACCGAGCCCAACGAGGCCGGCTTGGCTTTCTACGAGGACGTATTCCGCGAGTGCCGGGCGCACGGTATCGAGCCGCTCGTGACCATCACACACTTCGACTGCCCGATTCACCTCATCAAGGAGTACGGCGGCTGGCGCAACCGCAAGCTCATCGACTTCTACAAGAACCTCGCGACCACGATCTTCACCCGCTACAAGGGTCTGGTGAAGTACTGGCTTACCTTTAACGAGATCAATATGATCCTGCACCTGCCGTTTATGGGTGCCGGTCTGGTCTTTGAGGAGGGCGAGAACAAGGAGGCCGTCGAGTACCTGGCCGCCCACAACGAGCTCGTCGCCAGCGCGTGGGCAACCAAGATCGCCCACGAGATCGACCCCGAGATCAAGATCGGCTGCATGCTCGCCGCAGGTAGCTATTACCCCTACAGCTGCCGTCCGGGCGATGTACGCCAGGCGCAGCTCGATAACCAGAGCAACTATTTCTTCGTCGACGTTCAGAGCCGCGGCTACTACCCGGCCTATGCCGTCAAGAAGCTCGAGCGTCTAGGCATCGATGTGGGCATGACGGACGAGGACCGCGGGATCCTGGCCGCCAATACCGTCGACTTCATCAGCTTTAGCTATTACAGCACCCGCTGCTCCGCCGGTGCCGATAACCCCGATGTCGAGCGCACCCAGGGCAACGCCTTCGCCGGCGCCAAGAACCCCTACCTGCAGGAGAGCCAGTGGGGCTGGGCCATCGATCCGCTGGGCTTCCGCATCACCCTTAACGACCTGTACGACCGTTATCAGAAGCCGCTGTTTGTGGTTGAGAACGGCCTGGGCGCCAAGGATGTTGTCGAGGAGGATGGCTCCATCAACGACGACTACCGTATCGACTTCCTGCGCCAGCACATCCAGACCATGCGCGACGCGGTGACCGAGGACGGCGTTGACCTGCTGGGGTACACCACCTGGGGCCCGATTGACCTGGTGAGCGCCGGCACGGGCGAGATGTCCAAGCGCTACGGCTTTATCTACGTGGACCGCGACGACGCAGGCAACGGCACCCTCAAGCGCTCCAAAAAGAAGAGCTTCGACTGGTACAAGAAGGTTATTGCTTCTAATGGTGAGGACCTTTCCTAAGGGCACTGAGGCGCTCAACCTTGGGGCTCCAACCCTCCTCGCGTACCTAAGTACGCTTCGTCGGGCTTGTCGCTCCCAATCTTGAGCACCTCAGGCCCTTAGGGGGGGCGGGCCTGACCGCTGTGAATTTCGCGTGCTCATCCTCATGGCCTCCTGACCAAGGCGCCCGGCGAGTATGTGCTCGCCGGACGCCTTGCCGTCTGCGGATTTTGGGACATGCGGCCCGCTTTTTCGACCCATCTGTCGGTACACTAAAGGCACTATGGGTACCCGCGAGCGACATATCGGCCACGCGGCCGCCCGGACCGCGCCGGTTGCGGATCCCAGGGGCGGCAGGCTGTTCGCCATGCCGCGATTCCTAGTTGGTATAACGCACCGTGCATATCGCCATCGCGTCTTCGCTATCGCCGGCGCCATCACCGCGCTGCTCCTCATGCTTTTGGCAGTCTTGCCGGCGCTGTTCGCCTTCGACCCCAAACTATCTAACGCCGTGCCCTCCTATAGCGAGGTGTCCGGAGAGGTCGTGGATGCGCTCGCCCATTCGAGCTCTCTCCCGCTGCTTGTCGCCGCAATTGTATTTTCGATCTGGGGCGTATCGGTCTATCTGCGCTGTTTGGACTATGTGTTGCGTCGCCGCCTTGTTGCCGTCGCCACCATCTGCGCCCTGTGGATGATCGAAGTCATTCTCAAGTACAAGTCGTTCACGCCGTTCTATGCCACCGTGCTGTGGTACCTGTACTACGTGCCCATGACGCTCATTCCGCTGCTCTACCAGCTCTGCGGCCTGCGCCTTGCGGGCCTGGAACAACACCGCCTGGGTCGCCGCTACTGCGCTGCGCTGTGGATTGCGGCCATCCTGCTTATCGGATTTGTGCTCACCAACGATTTTCATCAGCAGGTCTTCCGCTTTGACCGTACGAGCAACACCTGGAGTAACGATTACACGTACGGCTGGGGTTATTTTGTCGTTCTCGTGTGGACGGTCTTCGACTTCGTGGCCTTTTTTATCCTGGTTGGTCGGTCCTCGTCCTTTCGCATCCAGCGTTTCTCGGGCACGGCGGCGCTCGTACTGCTGGGTGGCGCATTCTTTGCCATCTCGTATGCTCTGCGCGTGCCCTGGGCATGGAGGCTCAACTTTTCGCTCGTCTATTGCGTCCTGTGCGTGGTGGCGATGGAAATCTGTCTCGATTGCGGTGTCATTCCGTCGTATCACGACATAGCCGGCATCTTCGACACCTTGCCGCTCGACCTCAAAGTTCTAACGCGCGACCTGCAGGAGGTCTATGCCACGCCGGTGTCAAAGCCAATGCCGGTAGGCGTGCGCGAGGAGTTGCGGGCCCAGGAGCACGGCCGCGCCCATGCCTTTGCCGTGGCGTCCGATCCCGATGTGATGTACCGTGCCTTTCCACTGCTGGGCGGATCGGCCCTGCTTGCCCAAGACGTGTCGGAGCTCAACGAGCTTAACCGTGAACTGGCACATCGTCGCATGGAGCTGCAGCGTCAAAACGAGCTGCTCGCCGCCGACTACGACCTTAAGACGCATTTGGCAGATCAAGAGGCCGAGACCCTGCTGGTCCAAGACGTGGACCAGGCGCTTGCCCGCGCGCTCGAAGGGATGTACGACCTGCTGAGCTCGCTGCCGCCGTTGACCGACGAGGCATCTTCGCACGAGCGTTACCGCATGCTGCAGCGCGCCAAGATGCTCGTCGCCTATTGCAAGCGCAA
>URDE01000146.1:0-3626 GCA_900546525.1 uncultured Collinsella sp. | reverse complement strand
CCCTCTCCCCTCTTGCAGCAATACCTCGACGAGCTCAACCGCATCATCCATGCCAACCAACTGTCGGAAGACGGGGTAGAAATCGTAGATTGCTAGCCCCCGGCGGGCATGGCGCTACAATGGTCACTCACGCGAAACGTACCCAACGAAAGGAACCATGTGAAGGTCATCATCTATACCGACGGCTCGGCCCGATCAAATCCGGGACGTGGCGGCTACGGCGCCGTGCTCAAATACACCAACCCCGCCGGCAAGACCTTCACCTCTGAGCTTTCGCGCGGCTACGCCAAGACCACCAACAACCGTATGGAGCTCATGGCGGTCATCGTGGCACTCGAGGCGCTCAACCGCCCCTGCGACGTCGAAGTCCATTCCGATTCGCAGTACGTCGTCAACGCCTTCAACAAGCACTGGATTGACGGATGGAAAAAACGCGGCTGGAAGACCGCCAACAAGCAGCCTGTCAAGAACCGCGACCTGTGGGAGCGTCTGCTTGCCGCAAAGAGCAAGCATAAGGTGGAGTTCATCTGGGTTAAGGGTCACGCCGGCCATGAGCTCAACGAGCGCTGCGACGAGCTTGCCACCACGGCGGCCGACGGCAGCAACCTCGATATCGACACCGGCTTTAACGAGAGCGACCTGTAACGGCGTTTTCGCACGCTTTTGTGTCCTCCCGCGCTACACTCATCCTGTAAACCGAACGGCACGAGGGGGATACATGCTGCGTATAGCAACCATCGGCACATCCATGATCACCGACGACTTTATCCAAGTCGTCAATGCCAACGACCAGGCTGTATTCGTAGGCACGCTCTCGCGCAATGCCGAGCGCGGCGCCGCGTTTACCGCCGAACACAGCGGCGAACGCAACTTCACCGCACTCGACGAGCTCGCGTCCGCCGACGACGTCGATGCCGTCTACATCGGCAGCCCCAACGCGCTCCATCACGAGCAGGCGCTCGCCTGCATCGCCGGTGGCAAGCACGTCATCGTCGAGAAGCCCTTCTGCGCCACCGAGGCGCAGGCGTTGGAAGTCTTCCGCGCTGCCGAGGCAGCAGGTGTCGTGGCCCTCGAGGCCATGCGCCCGCTCCATGACCCCGCTTTCCACGCCATCGAGGACGCCCTGGGCGAGATTGCGCCCATTCGTCGTGCCTCATTGCGCTTTGGCAAGTATTCCTCGCGCTACAACGAGATTCTCGCGGGACGCTCCACCAATATCTTCGACTGCAATATGGCATCGGGTTCCCTCATGGACATTGGCGTCTACACCGTCGAGCCCATGGTCGAGATTTTCGGCATGCCCTCCGGCCTTACGAGCATGGCTACTCTGCTCGACCCCACCACGCGACAGCTCACGCACGGCCCCATCGACGGCTGCGGTTCTATCCTCGCCAGCTACGGCGGTGGCCGCATCTCCGTCGAGCTCGCGCACTCCAAAATTACGAATGACCTGCTGCCCTCGCAGATCGAAGGCGAGCGTGGCACTATCCAGATCGACCATCTGTCCACGCCCCGCAACGTCCGCATCGACTATCGCGGCGATGTCGTACGCGGCTCGGCGACCGAGGCACCGCGCGAACAGGGCGACAACGGCCGCGTGCTCGACCTGCCCAAATCGAGCAACACCATGGAATACGAACTCACAGACTTTATCACCGCCATCGGCGGCATCGATAACGTTAAGGAAGAGATTTGGGAGACCCCGGCGGGACGCCACGAGCTTGGCCACTACCGCGATGTCACGCTCGTCTCACTGCGCATCATGGATGCCGTGCGTCAGCAGGCCGGCATTACCTTCCCCGCCGATTCAGTCAAGCAGGCATAGCGATGGGCCTCTTCGATACGTTCTTCTCCAGCGTCACCGGCGGCAGTCGAGAGCCTCAAAAACCATCAAACATCGAGCTCGAGCTGCGCCGCAGGCTTACTGTGCTCGCAAGCGACGAGGCCACTCAAGACACTCCCCTGCGCTACTTCCTGCGCTGGGCGGGGCAAGTCCAAGGCGTTGGTTTTCGCTTTACCAACACCAACCTCGCGCAGGCACGCGCACTCACCGGCTGGGTGCGTAACATGGAAGACGGCTCAGTCGAGATGGAGATACAGGGAGCTCCGGCAAACATCCTATCTCATCTCGAGGCGCTTCATGCCTCCTACGAGCGCATGGGAACGCGTTTTCGCCTCGTAGACGCCCAGGTCCGAGCCCCACTTGCCAATGAAGACGGCTTCAGTCCTCATTATTAGTATTGTGTGCTAAATAAGGTATCATTTACCTACGACCGTTAATAGAAAAGAGGCGAGGCGCATGGCGGTGCAAAGAAGGAATACCAGGCAGCGAAAGCTGGTTCTTGACGCCGTGCGCCAAAGCTATAACCATCCCACCGCTGACGAAATCTACAACGTCGTGCGCGCGCAGGATGACAAAATCAGCCGCGGTACGGTCTACCGCAACCTCAATCTCTTGGCCGACGCCGGCGAGATCCTCTCAATCAAGACGCCGGGCGGCAGCCGCTTCGATCGCACGATCGAGCCGCATGCGCATATCATCTGCACCTCGTGCAGCCGCGTCATCGATGTGCCGCTCCCCTTCGACGCCCAGCTCGACGCAAAGGCGTCCGAGCAAATCGGCTGGAACGTCACGTCGCACTACACCATCTTCGAGGGCCTCTGCCCCAACTGTAGGTAGATTTTGGGACATGCCTACTCAGCAAGTAGACGACGCAGCTCTTCTTCGACCGTGCGCACGTAGCGGACACGGTCATTGACACCGCGCATGCTGGGATTGCAGCTCTCCATCAGATAGGGATGGCCCACCACGTTGAGCATGTCGCGATCGTTTTCGTTATCGCCAAACGCCATCATTTCGTTAGGTGAGATCCCCAGTGCGCGACCATAATCGGCAAGCGCGGACCCCTTGCCTGAATCAAAGCCGATAAAGTCGGTCCATTCGGTTCCCGACGTCATCACATCGACCCGGTCGCTAAAGCGACGCACAAAATACTCCAGCGCTGCCGGCTGCTCCGTCTCGGGCGTTTGAAACGCAATTTTAATGACATCCTCGTCAATGTCCTCGGGACGGTCGACCACCGCCACATCGCAATGGACCTCGTAACGCAAATGGTCGATGAACGCATCGTTGCCGCTTATGGTGTAGAGGTGCCCCTCACACGAAAGAGTCACGTCGGCATGGGGGTAGGCGACCACGGCATTCGCGATATCCATCGCCAGGTCACGCTCCATAGAGCGCTTGACGACGGCATGCCCCTCGCTCATCACCAGGGCTCCGTTTTCGCACACATAGGCGAGCTCATCGGCCACCGGGGCAAACAGATAGCGCAAGCTCGCATATTGACGGCCGCTCGCCGGCATAAACACAATGCCGCGACGATGCAGCTCATCGATGAGCTCAAAGGCCTCGGAACGCGGCTCGCGCTCCCCCGGATGCAGCAACGTGCCGTCCAAATCGCATGCAATCAGCCTGATTCCTTCAAGACCCATATGCTTTCCCCCACAGCATTTCATCAACAGCAAGACGGACTTTGAATAGTTGCCTCTCAAAGTCCGTCTTACGCATGCGCACGTTAACCGCGCGCCTTCTTTACGATCGTAAAGTCTGGAGCCATACTCACAAC
>URDE01000145.1:0-3795 GCA_900546525.1 uncultured Collinsella sp. | reverse complement strand
TCGACACCGCCGAGTTCGCGATCCCCGGCCTTGACGACGAGTTCCGCGTCATCGTGTCCCCGTGGATCCTCTCCTCGCTGATCACCGATCGCCTTGCCGCTTACTACGAGACGGTCACCAAGCACAACCTCAACTACCGTCGTTACTATCACCAGTTCGACTACTAATCGGTGACAAATAAGCTACTGATCAAGAAGCACCCTGCCCGGGCGCATGCGTCCGGGCATTTTTATGCCGAAATTCGCAAGAAAGGGGAATCGAATGAGGCAATTTATCGTGGCGTCCCATGCTCATTTTGCGTCCGGAATCGTCGAGAGCATCGGCCTGCTTTCCGGCGAGCGCGAAAACGTCCATGCGCTTTCTATGTATGTCGACGGAAACGAGGACCTGACCAAGGAGGCCGCAGCGATTCTCGATGGGTTTGCTGCGGACGACGAAGTTGTCGTGTGCACTGACCTGTTCGGCGGCAGCGTCAACAACGAGTTCACCAAGATCGTCCAGACGCGTCCCAACACGCACCTCGTGACCAATATGAACCTGCCGCTCCTTATTCAGCTGCTGTTCGTGCCCGAATCCACCCCGATCGATGAGGCCATCCGCCAGATCGTCGAGGCGGACGACACCAAGGTCAAGTACGTCAACGACCTGCTGGGGCAGGCCGAACTCGATGAGTTTTAACCACTAGGGAGCACATCATGATTCAGATGATTCGTGTAGATTATCGACTGCTTCACGGCCAGGTTGCCGTTAGCTGGACCTCGGCTCTGGGTGCCGACTGCATCCTGCTGGTGAGCGACACGGTCCTCAATGACAAGCTCCGTCTGCAGGCCCTGTCCCTTGCAAAGCCGGAGGGCTGCAAGGTCGTTGTCAAAAACACCGAGGACGCCGTCAAGGCGCTCCAGAGCGGTGTGACCGACAAGTACAAGCTCTTCGTGGTTTGCGAGACGATCCAGCAGGCCGGTGCCGTCGCCAAGGCGATGGGGGTCAAGAAGATCAACCTCGGCAACGTTGCCTTTAGCGAGGATGCCCGCCAGGTCTCGACGAGCGTGTTCCTTACGCCCGAAAACGAGGCATACGTCAAAGAGCTGCTCAGCGAAGGCTACGAGCTGTTCATTCAGATGATTCCGGCAGATGCGAAGACTGACGCCGCGAAGGTCATCGGTTAGGGGCTGTCATGGTTATCAAGACAATCCTGATTTTCCTGATCGCCCTTTTGGGCTATTCCGAGTGGCTGACGGGCACGAGCTACCTCCAGCGCCCGATTGTGCTCGGACCTCTGGTTGGCCTTGTCATGGGCGACATGGTGACCGGCACGATCATGGGCGCCACGATGGAGCTTGCCATGGTCGGCGCCATCTCGGTCGGTGCGTATAACCCGCCCGATACGATTTCCGGAACCATTCTGGGTGTGTCGCTTGCCATGCAGGCCGGCGCGGACGCTTCGGCGGCCCTGACCCTGGGCATTCCCATTGCAACGATCGTCCTGGCGCTCGATACCGCCCTGGGCCAGCCGGTGATGCTGCTGCTGGTGCACCGTATCGACAAGAACGTCGAGGACGGAGACACCAAGGCCATCACGCGCAACATGCTTATCGCCGGTTACGCGCAGAGCTGGTGCGGCCTGCTGATTATTCCCCTGGCATTCTTCTTTGGCGCCGATGCTGTTGCCAGCCTGCTCAACATCATTCCCGATTTCGTTCAGACCGGCATGGATGTCGCCGCCGCCTTCTTGCCCGCACTCGGCTTTGCGATGCTGGCTCAGATGATTATGAACAAGACTGTGGCGCCGTTCTTCTTCGCTGGCTTTTTCCTCGTCGCCTACTTTGGCATTAGCACGACGGGCGTGGCGATCTTTGCCGCGATCATCGTCGTCGCGATGACGGTTTTGGGCGACAAGAAAAAAGCGGAGCAGCCCGCAGCGGCAACCGAGGATCCTGCGATTGGGAGTGGGTTCGATGAGTTTTAAGTTTGAGTCTTCTTACGACGGGCTGATTTCCCGCGCAGATCTTAAGAAGCTGTTCTGGCGCTCGATTCCCTATGAGCATTCCTGGAACTACGAGCGTATGGGCCATATCGGTTTTATGTGGGCCCTTATGCCGATCCTTCGCAAGCTGTATCCGCAGGATGCGGACTTTAAGGCCGCCCTTAAGCGCCATATGGAGCTCTATAACGTCACGCCGTACATCTCGACGCTCCCCATGTCCATCGCCGCTGCAATGGAGGAGGTCAACGCTACTGACGATAGCTTTGACACGAGCGCGATCTCTAATGTCAAGCTTGCTTTGATGGGACCGCTGTCCGGCGTGGGCGATGCCTTCTACTGGGGCACGCTGCGAATTTTGGCAACGGGTGTCGGCACGTCGCTGGCGCTGCAGGGCTCTATTCTTGGCCCGATTTTGTTCCTGCTCGTGTTCAACGTCCCTCACTACATCATCCGTTACCTGCTGACGTTTGTGGGATATCGCTTTGGCTCGGACATGATCAGCAAGGTCCAGGAATCGGGCATTATGGACACGATCGTCAAGATGGCCTCCATCATGGGCGCCATGGTGATCGGTGCTATGACCATGGAGATGGTCACCGTGGACATTCCGCTCATGGTCGGTGCGGGCGATGGTGCTCAGACGCTCGCCGAGCTGCTCAACGGAATCTTCCCGGGCTTTGTCACGATGGGGCTGTTTGGAATCGTCTATCTCATGCTCAAGAAGAAGATGAATCCTCTGCTTATCATGCTCGTGATCCTGCTCGTGAGTATCGCTGGCGCGTTCTTTGGAGTGCTTGGTGTCCAGTAGAGTATCCGTCATAATGAGAACAATGTAAGAGGGGGCGTCGCGCACACTGTGCTGCGGCGCCCTTTTGCCGAAAGGTGGACAAGATGGAGTATCCGCAGCTTGCCGTCATGAATATCAGCCATCGTTATTTTGACCTTGAGGAATTCTTTTCTTCGGCGGCGGCCTCAGGCTACACGTGTTGCGAGCTTTGGACCGGGGCGATGCATCTGTATGTCGATTGCCATGGATACGATTCGCTCGGGCAGGTGCGGGAGCTGTCGCAGCGGTATGGGGTTCGGATTGTGGGGCTTTGTCCCGAACAGAACAACCCCAAGCCGTGGAATATCGCGGCACGCGGGAATGAGGCGCGTGCTCGCACGCTCGCGTACTTTAAGAACGTTGTGGATATCGCGGCAGAACTTGGAGCCGAGCAGGTCATGGTCTCGAGCGGCTGGGCATTTTTGAACGAGCCGATCGAGGACGCGTGGGGTCGCAGCGCCTCGATGCTGCGTGAGATTGCCGAGCATGCGGGAGAGTGCGGCGTTCGACTGGTGCTCGAGGCCCTACAGCCGGTTGAGTCGACGATCGTGAACTCGGCGGCCGATACGAAGCGCATGATCGAGGCAGTTGATCATCCGGCACTTAAGGCGTGTCTGGATTTGGGCGCTATGGCGGTGGCGGGGGATACCATCGACGATTATTTCGATCTGCTTGGCGATGATGTCGCCCACGTGCATTTTGTCGATGTTGCGGCAGACGGCACGACGCATCTTGCCTGGGGTGACGGCGACCACGATATGCGCGCCGACCTGGATAGGCTGGTGGCGCGCGGCTATCGCGGAGTTGTTTCGGCCGAGACCTATGACTGGCGCTATTTTGCTGACCCCGCAGCTGCCGATGCACAGGTAATGGCAGAGTATCGTCGTGCGATTGGCGCCTAGGTGGGGTTGGGTTGCGGCAACCTGCCCCATGTTTCCAAATGAATACGGTGTGAGCGGCTGCGACGGATTTTCCCCGCAAGCAC
>URDE01000144.1:0-3813 GCA_900546525.1 uncultured Collinsella sp. | reverse complement strand
CATGTGTGAGCTATTTGCCAGGTCCTTGTAACGTTTACGCCCGCGGAGTCTTATTTGAGCTCCCTTTGGGTACGTTGGAATCGGATACACGTTCGATTCCAACAAGCCCGAAGGGAGCTTTCCTATGTTTAAACTGATTGCATCCGATATGGACGGCACACTGCTTGACGAAAACGGCCAGGTGCCTCCTGAGACCTACGAACTGATTCTGGCGCTACACGAGCATGGCGTGCATTTCGCAGCATCGTCAGGTCGTCGCTACGATCGCCTGTGCGAGTTCTTTGCGCCCGTTCGCGACAAGATGGATTTTGTCGCCGCTAACGGCGCCCAGGTCTACGCCGACGGCAAGATGGTAGACCGCGAGGTGTATTCGCACCTGGCGATTCGAAGGCTCGCCCAGGCCGTCGCGACGTTTCCCAATCTGCATCTTGCGCTTTTTGACCGAACCAAGTCCTTCTTGCTCGATGACGAGTGCAAGTTCGTGCGTGAGGTCGATAAGGACCTTCCCAATGCCGAGCGCATTTGGGAGCTGCCCGACCCCAGCGTAAATATCATCAAGGCGAGCATCTTTTGCGATGACGGTGCCGTTATGGACAGCGCCTACGTGCTACAGCGTGAACTTGGCCAGCTCTTTACTTTTGCGCCTTCGGGCAACGCGTGGATCGATGCCATGCAGCCCGGTGTGTCGAAGGCCTCGGGCATCGCACAGCTCGCGGAGCATTACGGCATTGGACGCGACGAGATCATGGCGTTTGGCGACTCGATGAACGACTACGAGATCGTTCGCTTTGTCGGCACGGGCTGCGCGATGGAAAACGCGCGCCCCGCGCTCAAAGCGGTTGCCGATCGCGTCGTAGGCTGCAACCGCGACCACGCCGTTCAGCAGGAGCTCCGTCGCGTGCTGGAGAGTCTCGCCTAATTCGGCAGATGGGGACAGTCCTTGCAGCGCCCCGCGAAGACTGTCCCCAACGACTACTGTGACCAGGGTAGCTAATTTGGGACGGGGCTATTTTAGCTACCCGCTTGTTAGGTAGCTAAAATAGCCCCGTCCCAAATTAGCTACCCTGCCGGGTTGATGCTGCTAGGCGAGGGCGTCCATGATGGTGCGGGCGACGCCGTCGTGGTCGTTGTCGTATTCGGTAATGGCGTCGGCGGCGTCGCGGTCCTCGGGCTCGCCGTTGATCATGGCCATGCCGTGGCCCGCTGCCTGCAGCATGGGGATGTCGTTGATGTTGTCGCCGAACGCCCAGGCGTCGGCGAGACGCTCGCCCAGATGCTCGCATAGCCACGTGAGGGCCGTTCCCTTGGTGGCACCCTCGCCCATGACCTCGATATTCATGGTGTACGAACGCGTGACCTCAATGCCTCCGAGCGTGCTGAGCGCCGCCGCGATGGCGTCGCGATCGGCCGGGTCGTGCCAGTACATGGCAATGCGTTCGAGCGTCTCGACCTCGTCGATCTTGCTGTCGATATCCATGTCGATCGGTGTTCGTGTGCGCTTGAGCGAAGCCGCGATGTGTGGGTCGCCGCCGCAGAATTCGTCCAGGCGCGTGTAGAGCGAGCGGGGGAGGAAGCACTGCCCGTCCGCGAAGATATCGAAGGTGACGTCATGGCCGGCGGCAATGCTATGGACGCGGTGGGCGATGGCGCGGTCGAGCGGTCGGCTCAAAATGCGCGTAGCACGTGAGGTGTCGGTGGGCGCATCCTCGTCGAGCTGCCAGACACTGGCGCCATTGGCGCAGACGGCATAGTGCACGGCGGGGTGGGCGAGGATGGGCTCAAAGATGCCCGACAGCGGGCGCCCCGTGCAGGGCACAAACTCAACACCGCGGTGCGCAAGCTCGTCGAGCATCGCCCAGGTGGCATCGCTCATCTGCTTATCGCTCGTCAACAGCGTTCCATCCATATCGGAAAAAACAATCATATGATGCAGCCCTTTCTGCTGGCATAAAAAGCGTGGCCGAGGGCGGCGATGCCCTGGCCACGCTCGAGTTCTATAACGGTCCGCGTCCTAGCGGTCGGCGAGCGGCTTGTACTCCAGCGGCTCGATCACTGGACGATAGGCCGGGCGAATAATACGGTGCGCGCAGAAGAGCTCTTCCATGCGGTGTGCCGACCAGCCGGCCATGCGGGCGACGGCGAATAGCGGCGTAAAGAGCGTCTCGGGCACGCCGAGCATCTTGTAGATAAAGCCCGTGTACAGGTCGATGTTGGCGCAGATAGGCTTGGTCATGCCGTGATCGCGCATCACTTGCGGGGCCAGGCGCTCGATGCGCTCGATGAGCGCGAACTCCTCGCCCAAGTCCTTCTTGGCGGCAAGCGTGCGCGCGTAACGGCGGCACACCTCGGCGCGCGGGTCGCTCAGCGTGTAGACGGCGTGGCCCATACCGTAGATGAGGCCCGTGCCGTCGAAGGCCTGCTTGTCGAGGATCTTGCCCAGGTAGGCCGCGACCTCGTCCTCGTCCTCCCAATTGGAGACATGCGCGCGGATGTCCTCGTGCATAGACACGACCTTGGCATTGGCACCGCCGTGGCGCGGGCCCTTGAGCGAGCCGATAGCCGCGGCGTAGGCGGAATACGGGTCGGTGGCCGAGGAGGACAGCACGCGGCAGGCGAACGTGGAGTTGTTGCCGCCGCCGTGCTCGGCATGCAGCATGAGCATCACGTCGAGCAGCATGGCTTCGTCGTGGGTGAATGCCATGCCGCCGCGCAACACCTGCAGGATGGTCTCGGCGGTGGAGAGGCCGGGTGTGGGGTGCGGTACATGAACCTCGGAGCCGCGGCGCTTGGCGACCGATGCCATATGCGCGAAGGCGGCGATGCGGGGGAGACGGGCGAGCATGGAGATGGCGACGTCGATTTCGTGCTCGGGTGTAATGGCGTCGGGCTCGGCGTCGAAGGCGTAGAGCAGCAGCACGGCGCGCTGAAGCACGTTCATGATGCTCGACGACACCGTGGTCATAGGGAACTCTTTAACGTACTCGTCGCTCAGATGTCTAAAGGCGCCCAGGCGCTCGCAAAAGCCGTCGAGCTCTTCCTTGTTGGGCAGCGAACCCGTGATAAGCAGATAGGCGACTTCCTCGTAGCCGTAGCGATTCTCGGCCTGGGCATTGTTGACCAGATCCTCGATGCTGTAGCCGCGAAGCGTGAGCTTGCCCTGATCGGGCACGACCTTTCCGTCGACCTTGTTGTAGCCGTGCACATCCGAGATACGAGTGAGGCCGGCGACCACGCCCGAGCCGTCGGCATTGCGCAGGCCGCGCTTGACGTTGTGCTCTACGAACAAGCCCTCGTCGTACGGGGCGGTCGGCAGGCCGTGGTAGAGCTTTTCGCTTTCGGGCGAAATCTGACGGCTCGCCTCGTAATCCAGAACCAGGCGGCTCAGGTGATCGTCGAAGCGGTAGTAGATTTTCTTGGCGTCGTAGGCCATGCGCGCTCCTCTCCGGTCCGCTTTGGGGCCGCGCGCTTGGACGATATGACGTCAAGCTGCCCCGAGCGGCTTGTTCGCTACAGGCGGTACATAAAGTTAAAGACGTCCTCGCGCTGGATGGACACGTTGACGCCCGAAAGCTCGCCGGCCTCGGCCAGGGCCTTCTGCAGCTCGGCGAAGTCGAGCTTGGACTCGGCGGTGTCGGCCAGCATGGTCATGGTGAAGATGTCCTCGATAATGGACTGCGTAATGTCGCGGATGTCGACGTTGGCCTCGCCCAGAACACGGGTGACGCCGGCGACGATACCGGGGCGGTTCTTGCCAAGGACGGTGATGACGATGCGGGAGGACGAGATCTCGGCCATGGGAAACCCTTTCGCGTG
>URDE01000143.1:0-3814 GCA_900546525.1 uncultured Collinsella sp. | reverse complement strand
GCGTCGTTACGCGCTCAAAGCGGCGTGGTAGGCAAACGCGCTCCATAACCTGGCGGCGGATGCCATTGGTCGTGGTTTCCAAAAAGATGATCGTCTGCAGGCGCTCGATATCCTCGTGGGTACAGATTACCTGCAGCTGCCAGCCGGGACGGCCCTTCTTGCAATAGAGGGGCAACCAGTGCACCTCGCGCGCACCGGCCTCGCGCAGGCAGTCGGCGGCGTAGGCGAGCATCTCGGGCGATGCGTCGTCGATATCGCATTCCAGCTTGACGATAGTTTCGGGCGCATCGGTCTCGCGAGACAGCGGGGATGTGGTATCGCATGGCATACGGTCCGGCTCCTTTCCGCACGGGCTCGTTTTGTTCACTCAAACGCTAGCACATCGCGGGCGACGCGGATGTGACGGCACGTGATGAGCGCGATTTTCCTTGTCGGCAAGAAACCGACGCTCCACCGCCTCAGCCAAACATGTACATCAGCCTCCAAACATGTCATTTTTTGTCGGTTTTGGAGGCTGATGTACATGTTTTGGAGCGAGGCCGATGCTGCATGGCGACCCCCGCACGCGATCCACCTTTCCAGTCGATTTCGGCCCCCGGCGCGCTCGTCGCATCGAGGGCCGCGCCGTTACAATGGAGCGGATTCGCTTGACGCAAAGGAGCCGCCATGCCTGCTTGCCCGCTGGTCGATTGCCATACCCACACCTCGTTTTCGGACGGGCACGCCTCGTTTGAGGACAACGTTCGCGCCGCTGCTGCGGCCGGCTGCCGCGTCATGGTCTCGACCGATCACCTCACCCTGCCCGTCAGCATGGACGCCAACTGCGAAGTACAGGTTGTCGAGGGTGACCTGACGGCACATCGTCTGGCCTTTGAGGACGCCCGCAAACTCGCCGCGCAGATTGCGCCGGAGCTCACCTTTATCTACGGTTTTGAATGCGATTGGTACGAGGGTTGCGAGCCCTTGGTAGAGCGCTGGTCCCAGGGCGCCGTCGTACGCCTTGGCAGCGTGCATTGGATTGGCAACCCAGGCGATATCATGGCCGGTGCCGCGGATACGGCGAAAACGGAAAACGTCGCTCGCCCCGATACGCCCGATTCCCTTTGCGGTTGGATCGACGACGACACCGACCTGCACGTTTGGGAAAACCTGGGCGTGCACGGCGTGTGGGAGCGCTATGTCGACGACTGGTGCCGCGCCTGCGAGAGCCCGCTTAACTTTGATGCAATGGCCCACCCCGACCTGGTCATGCGCTTTTCGAAGGAGGGCTTTGCGCCCGACTTTGACCCCGCGCCGTTCTGGGGGCAGATGGCAGAATGCGCACACGACACGAATCGGCGCGTTGAGGTCTCGACTGCCGCGCCGCGCAAGGGGCTCGACGACTACTACCCCGCGACCGGGCTTTTGCGTCGCTTTGCCCATGCCGAGGTGCCGATTACTTTTGGCTCGGACGCGCACCGCGCCTGCGACATCTGCTGGAACATCCGCGAGGCCCAGGCACACGCCTACGACTGCGGCTACCGAGCCTTCGATATCCCCCACCCCACCGGCGAATGGGAACCCACACCCCTCGCCTAAGACTAGTCGTTGGGGACACTCTTCACAAATGACCCCTTGGGGACGGAGGAAAACAGGTCGTTTTGCTCACCACCGACGCCCGTGCAACACCGCCCGCCAAAAAGAACGCCCGTTTACTACGATGAACCGCAAACCTCCGACCATCGGCTTAATGCGGAAAATAAAACCGCAGGTAGAAGTGTTGACGATTTGCTCAAAACCGACGTGTGGTCAGCAGATCCAGTTTCATCGTAGTAATTGGGCATGTTATTTGGCAGCGTCGGCAAAGACTGTCCCAAACGACTAGTCGTTTAAGAACGTCCCCAATGACTACCCAATGACTAGTGACGGCGGGCGTTGAGTTCGCCGGCCAGTTCGTCGAGGGTGATGCCGTAGCGCTCGAGCGTCACGAGCAGGTGGTAGATCAGGTCGCCAGCCTCGTAGCGGATGTGATCGTGATCGTTATCCTTGCAGGCCATGATCACCTCGCTCGCCTCCTCGGCAAGCTTCTTGAGCAGCTCGTCCTCGACGTCGGTCAGCAGACGCGCGGTATAGCTCTCCTGCGGCGATGCATCACGACGACCGTGAATCACCTCGGCCAGACTTGTCAGCGTCTCTCCGATATTTCCATCCTGAACGTTTGCGGTGCGCACACCCATAGTTCAATCCTTTCTGGTGGCCGAGCGTCTAATCGAGCGCCCGCCCTACGCGAGTTTCTTAAAGAAGCAGGTACGGTTGCCGGTATGGCAGGCCGGACCCGGCGAGTCGACCTTGACCAGCAGCGTATCGCTATCGCAGTCGGCCCAGAGCTCCTTGACCTCCTGCATATTGCCGCTCGTCGCGCCCTTGTTCCAGAGCTCCTGACGGATACGGCTCCAAAACCACGTGGTACCGGTCTTGAGCGTCAGCCCCACCGATTCCTCGTTCATCCAAGCAACCATAAGCACCTCGCCGGTGTCATACTGCTGAACCACACAAGGAATCAGCCCCTTGGCGTCATATTTAAGCTCGGTAGCATTTACCACCCCAGTCATCATTCCTCCCAAGTAACAAACGAAACCCCACAGGTCGGCGAGGGTTGTCCAGGTGCCGCAGGTTGCCGCGAAAGAGGAGCGACGCGTACTTTGGTACGCGAGCGACGGTTTGAGCGGCAAGATGCGGTGCCTGGGCAAGCCGCAGCGCAGCCCGCAGCACTAGAAGTCCAACCTCACAGGAATACCTTGAGAGGCCATATACTCTTTGACTTCGCGAATGCTGAAGGTTCCAAAGTGAAAGACGCTCGCCGCCAGCACGGCATCGGCCTCGCCCTCAATCACACCCTCGGCAAAATGCTCGAGCGTACCCACACCGCCGCTCGCGATGACGGGAATCGGCACCGCACGCGCCACGGCGCGGGTGAGCGCCAGGTCAAAGCCGGACTTGGTGCCGTCGCGATCCATACTGGTCAGCAAGATCTCGCCGGCGCCGCGACGAGCCGCTTCCTCGGCCCACGCCACCGCGTCGATACCCGTGGCGTTGCGGCCGCCCGCCGTGAAGACCTCCCATTTGTCGGCACCCGGCTCTCCGGGCAAACCGACGCGCTTGGCATCGATCGCCACGACCACGGCCTGACTGCCAAAAGCCGCGGCAGCCTGGCTAATCAGCGACGGGTCACGCACGGCCGCCGAGTTGAGCGACACCTTGTCGGCACCGGCGGCAACCATGGTCCGCATGCCCGCCAAGTCGCGAAAGCCGCCGCCCACGGTATAGGGAATAGCGAGCTCCTCGGCCGCGTGCGCCGCCATCTCGATGGTCGTCGCGCGGTTGTCGCTCGTCGCGGTAATGTCCAAAAATACGACCTCGTCCGCACCCTCGCGGTCGTAGGCGCGGGCCAGCTCCACCGGGTCGCCCGCATCGCGCAGGCTCACAAAGTTGACGCCCTTGACCACACGGCCGTCCTTGACGTCCAAGCAGGGAATCACGCGTTTGGTAAGCATGGGCTACTCCTCCCCTCGTGCGGCGGCCAGCGCCTGGGCCAGCGTAAAGTTGCCCTCGTAGAGCGCGCGACCAGTAATGGCACCTTCAATCGCGCCCTCGCCCACCGCGGCCAGTGCGCGGATATCGTCGAGCGTCGAGATACCGCCCGACGCCACGACGGGAAAGCCCGCGACCTCGGCCACATGGCGATACGCCGCCACATCGATGCCCGTCTGCATGCCATCACGCGCGATGTCGGTATACACCAGATGCTTAAAGCCCAGCTCGGAAAGCTGCGCCA
>URDE01000142.1:0-3879 GCA_900546525.1 uncultured Collinsella sp. | reverse complement strand
TCGCGGTCGAAGCTGATGAGCGGCTGGCCTGCCTTGACCACATCGCCCATCTCGACAAAGCGGGCAAAACCCTTGCCGTTCATTTCCACGGTACCCAGGCCAACATGAATGAACACGCGAAGACCGTCCTCGGTGATCATGCCAATGGAGTGGTTGGTGACAGTGGTGGCGCCGATGCGGCCGTTGGCGGGCGCATAGATGGTGCCGGTAATGGGCTCGATGCCATAGCCCTGGCCAAGCATGCCCGAGGCGATCGTCTCGTCGGGAACCTCGTCCAGGTTGACGAGCACGCCGTTGACGGGGGCGTAGATGACGCCTTCGCGGGTAGCGAAGCTTGCTGCGGGCGGAACGGACGCCTCGCCGGTCGAGGTGAAGGTGGACTTAAGCGAATCGAGCAGACCCATAGTTGCCTCCAACTTAAATAGGCGCATATCGCGCGTTTGGTTTGCCGGAAACGTTTCACATGTGTTTCGCGGCTTGGTCAACGCCCCTATTCTACGCTGCTCAACGATACCTCTGAACTGGGATTATGTGATATATCAGTTGAAGGGAAACTTATTGCCGGAGTGTTTCTGCGCCACGGGTTCAAGTGGGGTACGCTTGAAGGCGAAAAACAAGGGCGCATAATTTGCGCGAAGGGAGCACATATGATTGTCGAGAACCATGCGCTGTGGGGCGAGGAGCCGACCGAGGAATATCCGGCGACGTTTACATATTTGGGTGCCGAGCCGCTCCCCGACAAGCCCAATGGCCGCCGCCCCGCGGTGATTATCTGCGGCGGAGGTGCGTTTACGCATATCGCTCCGCACGAGCAGGACCCGGTGGCGTTTGCATTTTTGGACCGCGGCTACCAGGCCTTTGTGCTCAACTATGTGACGAGTGGCACGGGTGACGTGAGCTTTCCGCACCCCCAGGCAGATCTTGCCAAGATGGTCGCCACGGTGCGCGCGAATGCCGACGAGTGGCATGTCGACCCCAAGCGCGTGTGCGTCGTGGGCTTTTCTGCTGGCGGCATGATTTGCGCCTCGCTGGCAACACAGTGGAAGACCGGCCCCTTCGCGGGCTTGGCAGGGGCGCGTCCGGACGACATTCGTCCCGATGCCGTGGTGCTGGGCTATCCATTGCTCGACTTTGCCTATGTGCGCGACATGCAGACGCGCGATCCGCGCATCGACCTGCGCGTGCCAAAGACGGGCGGCAAGACGGGGCGCGATTTGCTTAACGACTACCTGTCGATGGTGACGGGTGGCGAGGCGACTGACGAGCATTTGGCCGATATCTGCCCCACCACGCATGTTTCGCGTCAGATGCCGCCGACCTTTGTGTGGGGCGTGTCCGACGACAAGACGGCGCCGATCGCGCAGGTCTACCCGTTTGCGCAGCGCATGGCCGAGGAGGGCGTTGCATGCGAGATGCACGTCTTTGACCAGGGTGGTCACGGCCTTTCGCTCGGCAACGCCAACACCGCGGTCGACAACGAGGACAAGCAGGTGGCGGTCCGCCCCTGGATTCGCCTAGCCTTCCGCTTTCTGGAGCGCCACGGGTTTTAGTTACGGCGTTTTACCAAACGCCGTAACCACTTGACGCTGCAAGCCCGCCAGAGCGGCAATCTGCCTTTCGACTTCGGCGGCATGACCAGAAGGTCAATGCCGCCTCGTTTCAAGGCACCTTGCTCGCTCTGGCGTGCTTTCGCTATCCGCGCCAAAACATCGGCGTTGCCATGGCCCAGATGCGGCACTTGGGGACGTTCCTTTTGTGCCGGCACTTGGGGACGGTCCTTGCAGCAATCTGTCGATTGAACGTCGTTGTGTGTTCACGCTATCATGTAAGCTTAAAATTGGTTAGCCATGGCAAACGGTTAGCCATGGTGAACATAAATACAACGCCCTGTGGGCGCCGGGGGAGGAACACGGACGTGAAGCTCGATACACTCGAGATTGGAAAGGACGCCGTTGTCGCATCGGTGGCATCGGACGATCAGGCACTCCGACAGCATATTTTGGACATGGGCCTAACACCGGGCACCGAAGTCACCATGATGAAGTACGCTCCCATGGGCGACCCGCTCGAGATTCGCCTGCGTGGCTACGAGTTGACGCTGCGCAAGGACGATGCCGCACGGATTGAGCTCGTGGGTGTTCACGACACCGATACGGGTCCGCGCGCTAACGCCGCAATCGGCACGACGGAGCACCCGGCACTCGGCGAGGGGACGTATTCGCCCCGTGCGGCAAAAACGGCCGTGCCCGAGGGCGCACCGCTTCATTTTGCCCTCGCCGGCAACCAAAACTGCGGTAAGACCACGCTGTTTAACCAGCTGACGGGCTCCAACCAGCATGTCGGTAATTTTCCCGGCGTGACGGTCGACCGCAAAGATGGCACCATCCGTAACCATCCCGAGGCGAGCGTTACCGACCTGCCCGGCATTTACTCCCTGTCGCCGTACACAGGCGAGGAGGTCGTGAGCCGTCAGTTCATCCTCGACGAGCGTCCGGACGCCATCATCGACATCATTGACGCCACCAACATCGAGCGCAACCTGTACTTGACACTGCAGCTCATGGAGCTTGACCGTCCTATGGTCATCGCGCTCAACATGATGGACGAGGTGACCGCCAACGGCGGCGCCGTAGACGTCAACTTGCTCGAGAGCCTGTTGGGCGTGCCCGTTGTCCCCATTAGCGCTGCCCGCAACGAGGGCATCGGCGAGCTGGTGGACCACGCCCTGCACGTGGCGCGGTTCCGCGAGCGCCCTGGTCGCCTGGACTTTTGCGCGCCCGACGGCCCGGACGGCGGTGCGCTGCATCGCTGCATCCACGGTATTGCTAACCTGATCGAGGACCATGCCGTGACGGCGCACATTCCGGTGCGCTTTGCGGCGACCAAGCTGGTCGAGGGCGATGAGCTGGTAACCGAGGCGCTTCACCTGGATCGCAATGAGCTCGACGCTATCGAGCACATCATTACCCAGATGGAGGGCGAGGCCGGCACCGACCGTCTATCTGCGCTGGCCGACATGCGCTTTAGCTTTATCGGCGACGTGTGCGGGCGCTGCGTCGTCAAGCCGCACGAGAGCCGCGAGCACGTGCGCTCCGTCAAGATCGACCGCATCCTGACGGGTCGTTACACAGCCATTCCGGCGTTCCTGGTGATCATGGGCCTCGTCTTTTGGCTGACGTTTGGCGTGATCGGCGCGGCGTTGCAGGGACTTATGGAGGATGGTATCGCTGCCATCATCGCCTCGGCCGATGCGGGCCTCAAGGCGTTCGGAACCAACGACGTGGTGCGCTCGCTGGCTGTCGACGGCGTGCTTACGGGTGTGGGCAGCGTGCTGACCTTCCTGCCGATTATCGTCGTGCTCTTCTTGTTCCTCTCCATTCTGGAAGACTCCGGCTACATGGCACGCGTAGCCTTTGTCATGGATAAGGTGTTGCGTCGCTTTGGCCTGTCGGGCCGCAGCTTCGTGCCCATGCTCGTCGGTTTTGGCTGCACCGTGCCGGCTATCATGTCGACCCGTACGCTCCCATCCGAGCACGACCGCAAGATGACGGTCATGCTCACGCCGTTTATGAGCTGCTCAGCCAAGTTGCCGGTTTACGGCTTGCTGTGCGGAGCATTCTTCCCGCAGGCGACGGTTCCCGCCATGGTCTCGCTCTATCTGATCGGTATCGTGGTCGGCTGCATCGCGGCTTTGGTGCTCAACCGCACGGCATTTAAGGGCGACCCGGTGCCGTTTATCATGGAGCTCCCCAATTACCGCCTGCCGAGCGTCAAGACGACGGTGATGCTGGCATGGGATAAGGCCAAGGACTTTATTACCAAGGCTTTTACCATTATCTTTGCCGCTACCGTGGTCATCTGGTTCCTTCAGACGTTCGA
>URDE01000141.1:0-3931 GCA_900546525.1 uncultured Collinsella sp. | reverse complement strand
TCCTTCTGATCCAGGATGCCGCACGCCTCCACGATGGCATCAATCACCGTCTCGGGACGAATGGCGCACCCGGGCGCGTACACGTCCACGGGAATCGCGCGGTCCACGCCACCGATCACGTTGTAGGCGTCGCGGAACACGCCACCCGAACACGCGCAGATGCCGCACGCCACCACGCACTTGGGCTCGAGCATCTGGTTGTAGATCTGGCGCACGACAGGCAGGTTCTGGGCATTGACCGACCCCGTCACCAAAAAGATATCCGCATGCTTGGGGTTGCCGGTGTTGACCACGCCAAAGCGCTCCGCATCGAACAGCGGCGTGAGCGAGGCCAGCACCTCGATATCGCATCCGTTGCAGCTCGAGCCGTCGTAATGAATAACCCACGGCGAGCGCGACATTTTATGATCCATGGATGCCGCCTCCTAAATAAACACGTCGACGAGGATGGGCATAAGGTTGAGTAGGCCAAACACCAGCGCCACGCCCCATCCGAGCCTAAAGCAGCTGCGCCAGGTGCTGCGTGCGAAGGTGTTGTCGATCAGGACCTCGACAAAATACGTCGCGGCCATCACGACCAGGGCTACGACCCAGCTCACCGGGTTGTTCCAAACAAAGAACATGCCCACCCACATCAAAAACAGCACGGTCTCGCACCAGTGCATAAGGGTCATCTTGGCCAGCGTGCCGCCGCTCATCTCGGTGGCGACGCCCTGGACGATCTCCTGATGCGCGTGATGCGAGTACGAAAGGTCAAACGGCGACTTGCGCAGCTTGATGGTAAGCACCGCGAGCAACGCGAGGAAAATGGGTGCGCTGTACACGATGATGGGGGCCGACTGCCCCGTCACGGCGATGGAATCGAAGCTGTCGGTGGCAAGGTACAGGCCCACGCTCATCAGCAGAACGGCGGGCTCGTAACTCATAACCTGCAGCAACTCACGGTCGGCGCCGACCTGGGCAAACGGGCTTTGCGTCGAGGCGGACGCCAACACCACAAAGATCGCGGCGAGGGTAACCATAAAAGCGCACAGCAGCGTGTTGGAGCCCGACACAAAGATGCCGCCGCCCACGACAGTGAAGATGAGCGCGCACGCCATGTAGGTATCGTCCATGGTGTTTACGCTGGCGGGGGCCTTGCGCAGCAGCTTGGCAACGTCGTAGAAGGGCTGCAGCAGACACGGACCCACGCGGCCCTGCATACGGGCCGAAAGTTTGCGGTCAACGCCGTCGATCAGGCCGCCCACAAGCGGCGCCAGCAGGGCAAACGCCACGGTGCCAATAAAAATGCCCACGACGCCCGAGCCTTCGAAATACTTGCCGCGCAGCACCGAGGGCGCGCTCATGGCAAGCCGCTCGGGCCCAATCCACGCGCAACACAGCAGCGCAAACAAGATAATGCTGCAGCACACGACGCTGCCCGCGGGGCCAATACGCTTCTCGCCAAGGGCGTCCTCCGAGTACCAATTGCGCTTTTCGGCCTTTACCTCGCGACCCATCGAGCCGCGGAAATGGCGATATTTATCGGTTCCCACGCCCGAAAGATATACGTTTACGTGCGGTTTGTTGCTCACGCGGAATGAAGTCAGCAGCACCACAGCGATAAACGCCACGATAACCACCATCAGATACATGGCGTCCTTGCCAATAACGTACGGCACGCGGCCAAACACCATGGCCAAGTAAGGCGACACCAGACCGCTCGAGATAACCGGAAACGCCACGCAGCACAGAATCAGCAGCGCGGCGATGGTGTTGAGGGCCATCCATTCGGTCTTATGGACATTGACCTCAACGTTTTGAGCCGTGGGGTCGACGCCCGAAAGCTTGGCAAGCCACTTGCCCCAGAAGAAGAACGTCGCGGCCGAGCCAAAGGCCAGCACCATAATCATGAGCACGTTGCCGGTCTGCGCGAACGCCACCAGGGCGCCCCACTTGGACACGAGCATGCCAAACGGCGCCACAAACATGCCCATGATGCCCAGCATCATCAGGCGCGTCAGGTGCGGCATGCGGCTGAACATACCGTCCATGTCCTCAATATCGCGGCTGCCGATATGATGCTCGGCCGTGCCCACGCACAGGAACAGCAGCGACTTGGCCACCGTGTGGAACAGGATCAGGAAGATGGCCGCCCATACGGCCTCGGGCGCGCCGACACCCAAGCAGGCACTAATGAGGCCCAAGTTGGAAATGGTGGAGTACGCGAGCACGCGTTTGGCGTTGCTCTGCGAGATGGCCATGAGGGCAGCGAGCAAAAACGTGATGGCACCCACACTCGTGACCATAAAACCGGTCACAGGATAGATAGCATAGAGCGGGCTCAGCTTGACCATCAGGAACACGCCGGCTTTGACCATGGTTGACGAGTGCAGCAGGGCGCTCGTGGGCGTGGGGGCAACCATAGCACCGAGCAGCCAAGTGTGGAACGGCATCTGTGCGGCCTTGGTGAGTGCGGCGAGCGACAACAGGATGACCGGCATCACCAGCAGCGCGGATTGCGCGGTACCGGCGCCGGAAAGCTCGATCATGCCCGAGATGGTCAGCGGCATGCCGTTAACGTGCAAGAACATAAGGCCCGCCAAAAACGCGATACCGCCCAGCATGTTAAGGATGATCTGGGTAAAGGCGTTCTTAATGGCCTCGGGCGTGCGCGTGTAGCCAATCATAAGGAACGAGCACACGGTGGTGATTTCCCAGCCGCAGAACAGCCACTCAAGGTTGTCGCTCGTCACGATGACGAACATGGCCGAGAGGAACAGGAACATAAGCGCCAGGAACTGCGGGCGACGGTCGGGCGCGGTCTGCCCGCGCAGCGCAGCCTCGTGCTCGTCATGGGCCTGGAAGTCCTTCATGTAGCCCAGGGCATACACGCAGATAAGGCTGCCGACGATGCCGACGGCGAGGACCATGATCACACTCATGTAGTCCAGGTAGAGCGGCGTCGCCGTGACGGCTTCGGCCGCGGGCAGCGTCATGGCTGCAAAGGC
This sequence comes from uncultured Collinsella sp., assembly GCA_900546525.1. GTDB lineage: Bacteria > Actinomycetota > Coriobacteriia > Coriobacteriales > Coriobacteriaceae > Collinsella. The sequence continues at coordinate 941 of URDE01000141.1, read as the reverse complement.
GAGCGAGCCCACCAGCTGGACTATGCCGAGCACCGTGGTGAGCACGTTCCTATATTTGTACGCGTTGTACAGGATGACGGCGCACAGAATGACATCGATGGCGGAGCTGATGATCGAGAGCACATGCGAGGTGTCGGAGGCAACCTCAAAGCTCTGCGGGCCCGCGCCAAAAAACATGACGGCGACTACAACTGTCACCGCCATAATGATGCCGGAACCTATGAGCCCCACCGCATCGCGGGCGCGGTCACCGTGCGCGAGCAGCATGCCCAGCGCCGGTACCAGCGGAAACAGGGTAAGGAAATACAGTAGCGTCATACCATCACTCCCCCATGCAAAAACGCTGCAATTGTTTAACGTTATAGCTCAATTGAGGAGTAGCGGCGGCGGGTTTTCGGTCAACTGGGGAGTTTTAGGCGTACGGGGCAAGGAGTCTGTCCGCATTGGAGCAGAGGGGCGGCAAGAAAAATGCGCCCCTGTGGGCGCACCATCCCGTTCGCTATTCCGCCTTTTTAACGCGCGGCTTGCGACCGCGCGGCTTATCGACCAGCGCGGACTCACCGCTCTCGCGATACTGGCGGCACCAGGCCTTAACCGAAGACTCGCTGGGAATCCCGTGCTTGATCATGGCCTCGCGAACCGTCAGGCCGTTTTCCAGACGGTCCTTAACCACGGCGAGCTTTACGTCGTACGAATAGGTGTGATGACGAGCGCCCGCATTGAGCACGGCGTCGGCACCGCCCACGGCATATGCGCGGGCCCACTGACGAGCCGTGGCCTGGGGAATGCCAAGCTTTGCAGCGAGGGCGCGGTGACCGACCCCCTCTTGGAGGATCTCGACGGCGCGCTGCCTAACCTCGGGCGCATGCGTGCGGGTCCTAGTTGCTTCCGACATACCTGCCACTTCTTAGCCTTAACCGTTAATCTGCTTTCTTACGTGC
>URDE01000140.1:0-3981 GCA_900546525.1 uncultured Collinsella sp. | reverse complement strand
GGCCCGAGTCGAACGGGGCCTCGCCCACGCGCGGGTGCTCGGCAGTCAGGCCAGTGAGGCCCGCCTTGCCGGCGTCGTTGACGAGCGCGCACTCAGTCGGCTCGCCCACGGCCTCGCCCAGCTCCTCGTCCCACTGGGCATCGGAGCACAGAGCCATGCCGGCCAGGAACTTCTCCTTAGGCGCGGCGAGCTCGTGCTTGACGACGGTCATCTTGTTTTGGGTAAGGGTACCGGTCTTGTCGGAGCAGATGGTCTGCGTGCAGCCGAGAGTCTCGACGGCAGAGAGCTTGCGGATGATTGCCTGACGCTTGGCCATCTTGGTCACGCCAAGCGACAGCACGATGGTCACGACGGCGACCAGGCCCTCGGGGATGGCAGCGACGGCAAGCGAGACGGCGACCATAAAGGTATCGAGCAGGGCGGTCGGGTCGGTAAGAACGTTGCCCACGCCGTGGCGGATGATATCGACGCCAAAGATAACGACGCAGATGACGATCACCATGATGGTGAGGATGCGGCTGAGCTCGGCAAGCTTCACCTGCAGCGGCGTGAGCTCTTCCTTGGCCTCGGCCAGGGCGCCGGCGATCTTACCCATCTCGGTGTTCATGCCGGTGCCGACCACGACGGCGCGGCCGCGGCCGTATACCACGGTGGAACCCATGTAGCACATGTTCTTGCGGTCGCCGAGCGGCACATCGTCGGTGCCGGCGGCGAGCTCAATCACATTGGCATGCTTCTCGACGGGCACGGACTCGCCGGTAAGGGCGGCCTCCTCGATCTTCATCGTGGCGCTCTCGAGCACGCGGCAGTCGGCCGGGACGGAGTCGCCCGCCTCGAGCATGATCACGTCACCGGGCACGAGCTCGGCGCTCGGCAGGTGCACGAGCTTGCCGTCGCGCAGAACCTTGGACTGCGCCGCGCTCATCTCCTGCAGGGCCTCGAGGGCCTCCTCGCTTTTAGCCTCCTGGACCACGCCCAGCACCGAGTTGACGATAACGACGAACATGATGATGGCAACATCGGCAAAGTCCGCCTCGCCCTTGACCATGCCCGTGAGCGCGCTGATGACGGCGGCAACGATCAGCATGATGACCATGGGGTCGGCCATCTGCTCAAAGAAGCGCTTCCACAGCGGTGTCTTCTCGGCTTCCTCAAGCTTGTTAGGGCCTGTCTTGGCGAGGCGCGACGACGCCTCGTCGTTGCTCAGGCCGAGGTTCTCATCGACACCCTGGTCGCTGAGTACCTCCGCCGCGGCGGACAGGTATTCCTTTTGCATATAGAGTCCCCTCCTGGGATTCGGGCCACTCAGCAGATTGATGCCCGATCATAATTCCCAGGAGAAGGGCAAGGGCTCATCAAGGCTGCCGTGCTGAGCGGCAGTTGATAGTGGTGCTATGGTACCCCAAAGCGGCGCGTCTAGCCAAAACATTCCAATTGGAAACACGGCTCGGGTGCAACGATGCAGACCATATGATGCCCAACATTGATAAAACGTTTTTTCTTCGGTGCATCATCAAACTGAAATATCGCCCAGATCGCAGCGGTTAGAACGGTTGGTAAAGTTTTTGCATATACCGTTTTTCCGCAAAAAATGAACTTCTAATTCGGCATACGGTCGATTTTTGAGGGTATTCGGTCGTCATTTCGTTATAATCATCTCAGTTTTATTTCTTATGGTTTATCTATCAGCGCAAGACGATGTCAGATGGAGGTCTGAATGTACAAGCGCACCAAGATTGTATGCACCATGGGTCCCGCCTGCGATAGCGACGAGACCATCCGCGAGATGATCAAGGCGGGCATGAACGTCGCCCGTTTTAACTTCTCGCACGGATCCTACGACGAGCACCACGGTCGCATCGAGCGCGTCCGTCGTATTTCCAAGGAGCTCGGTCTGCCCGTCGGCATCCTGCTCGACACCAAGGGCCCCGAGGTCCGCACCGGCCTTCTGGTCGATGGCAAGAAGGTTGCCGTCAAGACCGGCGACAAGATCGTCGTCACCGCTCAGCCCACGTCCGAGGATTTCCACGGCACCTCTGAGCACATCTCCCTCGACTACCTGGCTCTGCCCTCCGAGGTCGAGAAGGGCTCCCTCATCCTGATCGATGACGGCCTGGTTGCCCTCGAGGTCGAGTCCGTCGACGGCCAGGACATGACCTGCGTCGTCAAGAACGACGGCCTGATCGGCGAGCGCAAGGGCGTCAACATGCCCAACGTCAACATCTCGCTGCCCGCTATCACCGAGCGCGATCGTCAGGACATCCTCTTTGGCCTGACCGAGAACATCGACTACATCGCCGCTTCCTTCATCCGCGACGGCGAGTCCGTCCGCGGTATCCGCGAGCTTTGCCGCGAGAACGGTGGCGAGCACGTGACGATCTTCCCGAAGATCGAGTGCGCCCTGGGCGTCGAGAACTTCGATGAGATCCTCGAGGCATCCGACGGCATCATGGTCGCCCGTGGCGACCTGGGCATCGAGATCAAGCCCGAGCTCGTTCCCCACATCCAGAAGGAGATCATCGCCAAGTGCAACGCGGCCTACAAGCCCGTCATCACCGCTACGCAGATGCTCGACTCCATGCAGCAGAACCCGCGCCCGACGCGCGCCGAGGTTGCCGACGTTGCTAACGCCATCTACGACGGCACCGACGCCGTCATGCTGTCCGGCGAGTCCGCTGCCGGTAAGTACCCGGTCGAGGCCGTCAAGATGCAGGCCAGCATTGCTCTCGAGACCGAGAAGTACCTCCCGGCTCACGCTCCGCTCGAGGTTCCGGCCGATGCTCACGGCACCCGTGTTGTCAACAACGTTGTGGGTATGTCCGCTGTGAACATGGCTACCACCGTTGGCGCCAAGTGCATCACCGTGCCGACGACCACCGGTCGTACCGCTCGCCTGATTTCGCACTTCCGTCCCAACATGCCGATCTGCGCGTTCTCCCGCCACGAGTGGGCCGTCCAGCAGATGATCATGTACTGGGGCGTTATCCCGCACCAGGCCGAGATTACCCAGGGCACCGTCAACGGCACGATCGTCAAGGCGATTGAGACCGCTAAGGAGCTCGGCTACGTCAAGACCGGCGACCTGACCGTCGCTACCGCCGGCGATCCCCGCATGAGCGTCCAGCTCGAGGACAAGGTCTCCTCGACCAACGTCGCTTACGTCGCTCAGGTGCGCTAAGTCGTACTTGCAAGCACACTTGCATTGCAAAGGGCCCGGAAGGCAAAGCCTTCCGGGCCCTTTTTCTGTGCCAATGCCGGCGCACAGCAAAACACGCACTCATTTCTTTACCAAAAGTGCGAAATTCACCCTTCGAGGCCCATAAAATAAAGTCCCAAGCGCTAAAAGTGTTCGCCCGGTGGCAAACCCACACCTTAACCGACGCTGATAAATCGTTTTAGCAAAAGCCAGATCGACCTGGTTTTCGGAAGTATGCGGCAAATTCTGAGACCACCGAGCACACCTCGTTTTTTCGCAACAAAATGCCTGATAAACTAGCCTCAAAAGCCAGGTCTGCTCACAGGGTTCAGATTTTGCCGCATACTTCCGAATTGACGCTGGCATCGCACGGTCCAAAAGCACATTTCGACCAGGAGGACGTCATGGACCTGACGCTATGCGGTCAATCCGCTTTTTACTATCACCGTATTCCGCCGCAGGTATTAGGCCTTTACCCCGCCATTAGCCTTGGCAATATGGATCGCAGATGTTGCGCCCTTGGGAACCATGCGCTTGTTGAAGACCTTCTTCATATGCCGCTTCATCGATTTGTGTTCAGTCGCGAGCAAGTCGGATCACGGAGTTTGTTCAAGTCACACCTCCTGACCCAAGAGCCGCCTCCTGGGTCGTTTAGGCAGACTGAGCATGGGTTTGATGTCACTTCACCGGAGTTAACGCTGCTCAGCCTTGCCACGCAGGTTTCACGCAGCCAGTTACTCATGGCTTGCTACGAGATGTGCGGCTCCTTTGCAGTGTTTAAGCCC
>URDE01000139.1:0-4118 GCA_900546525.1 uncultured Collinsella sp. | reverse complement strand
TGCAGCTCCCCTGTAAACCTAATAATGCTATCGGCGTATTGTATCCCAGCGCCGCCTACGCGTGGTGCAGGGCGTGTGAACAACCCGGATTAACCGACTGGCCATTTCATAGATAGTAACCCCCTACTTGGTGCGCGGGACACCCAACACGTCAAGCGCACTGGCCATAATGGACTGGAACGGCACTGCGGCGGCATCGGAGCCTGACGGGGTTCCGTCAAGGGTGATATAGCACAGGACCTTGGGCGACTGCGCCGGGGCAAACCCCATAAAAGACGACATGTAGTTCTCTTTGAGGTAGCCGCCGTTCTCATCGGCGCGCTCGGCCGTACCGGTCTTGCCCGCCACGTCGTAGCCGTCCACCGCGCCGCCAACACCCGTTCCCTCGGCAACGACCGCCTGCATACACGATGTCACCTGCGAGGCGGCCTCCTCGGAAATCGCGCGATCCCCCTCGCCCCAATCCTTTTCATCGCCCTTGCTCGACTTATAGAAGTGCGGAGTCATCATCACGCCGCCGTTCGCGATGCCGCCCACGGCACGTGCGACCTCAATCGGCGAGACGGACAGCGCCTGGCCAAAGCTCATAGCACCCAAGGTGGCACCATCGTACTGGTCGCGCTCCTTGACGATGCCCAGACTCTCACCCGGAAAATCGACACCGGAGCTATGACCGATACCCCACTTGTCCACATAGGTGGCAAAATCATCGGCACCGATCTTGCGCCCCACCAGGACAAAACCGACATTGGACGAACGGCGCATCATCTCGCGTACGTCCATTGTCATGGTGTAGTCACGCTTGTCGGCATCGGTAACGGTATCGTCGCCCACCTTGATACTCGCGGGAACCTCAAACGATGTGCTCGGGCGCACAACGCCCAAATCAAATCCGGCGCCCGCAACCAGCGTCTTAAAGACCGAGCCGGGCTCGTAGGCATCCGTCACCAGACGAAGGTTCATGTCCTCGGTCTTGGCGTTTTCCAAATTGGTCTGGTCGTAGGTCGGATACGAGCAGGCGGCCAGGATCTCTCCAGTCGTCGGGTCGGTCACCAGAGCCGACCCGTTTTTGGCCTTCGTCTTCTCGACCGCCTCGGCCAAGGCATCTTCCGCGGCGCGCTGAATGTTGACGTCGATCGTCGTCACGATATCCACGCCATCGATCGCGGCAACCTTTTTATAGGCACCGCCCGCGATGTAGCCGCCATCTCTTGCGCGCTCGCGCACAAGAGAGCCATTCGTTCCGGTCAGAAGCTCATCGTATTGTTTTTCGAGTCCCGTCAGGCCAGCGTTGTCCACGTTCACGACGCCCAGCAGCTGAGAAGCCAGGTTTCCATACGGGTAAACCCGCTTCATCGCCTGCTCAAAGAGCACGCCGGGTAGATTCTTCTTTTCCAGGGCGGCAGCGTCATCCTCGTCGACCTGGCGCTTGATATACACCCAGGAACCATCAGACAGCACCAGCTTGCGGCAGGTCTTTTTATCAATACCGGTAGCCTTGACCAGCGCCGAGACCGTCTTGTCGACGTCCTCGACAAGCTGAGGGTTCACGGCGACATTGCGGCATTCGACTGACGACGTCAGCACGTTGCCGTTGCGGTCGTAGATAGTGCCACGTTTGGCATAGAGCGTCTGTGAAAGCAGACGACGCGCGTCCGCACGCTCGCGCAGCTTGTCAGCATTCACGATCTGGTATTCGGCAAGACGGAAGACGCCCGCGGCAAGGCCAACCCCGATACAGCCCATAACGACATCGCGGCGAGGCAGCGGCGCTCCCGTAACCCATTCAGACGACGACCCCTTGCGCGCGCCCGTATTGCGTACCCGAGGTCCGCCCGAGCCACGAAGACGCGACGCAGGGTCGTTGCCATAGGACGGCCCCGCGTTGTAAGATGGCCGACCCGTTCCTTGATAACCAGAACGTCCCCGCGAGGAGGGACGTCCAGACCCGTGGTCCCCGTCGGAACCGCGGCGATAGTCATTTGTCATACTCAGCTACCGTCTTATTTACTGAGCGGCCGCAGTCGAGCTAGCGCCCGCGGCTGCATCCTGCGAAAAGTCAAGCGTAACGCTCTCGCTGGGCTCCACCATGCCATAGGCGCCCGCAAGATCGCGAATACGTGTGTCGGCACCATAGACCGAATGCATGACCTCAAGGTTAGAACTCTCGTCGGTCGCCTTCTCGAGCGTGCTGGCAAGCTCTGCGTTGCCGTTGAGCACCTGGGCCGTGACACCGGCAAGTGCCACGCGGGCGACACCGATCGTCATGAAGACAGCCGCGATGATGCAAACCGTTTTAAGAACGCTCATGAAAACCGGGCTTACCGCCTGGTTTGCCTGACGGCCCGCGCCCGTGTAGACATCAAAACGCGGCGTGCGTTGCTCACGAGGGGCAACGGGCGCCTGCGGTGCCTCGCGGTAGGCGGGCATGGCGTTCATATCATAGGCGAGTGCTGCGTTTGAGGTGTTATAGCCCATGATATGCCGCCTCCCATCCCGAGTACGTTGGTAGTGTGTTTAAGCTTCGTTTATGGTGCGAGCGGGAGGTCCAATTTCGCGCGGTCGCGCCTACAGGCGCTGCGCCACGCGGATTTTGGCTGATCTCGCCCGAGGGTTGCGCGCAACCTCATCGGGTTGGGCAACCAAGGGTTTGCGGGTGATGACCTTGAGTATCGGCACGTTGCCACACACGCACACCGGAATCTCCGGCGGGCACGTGCACCCCTGGCTCATCTCCCTAAAGTGGTTCTTTACGATACGGTCCTCGAGCGAGTGATACGAGATGACGCAGATGCGTCCGCCCGGGTTGAGCCACCTGGTGGCGGCATCAAGCCCCCTCTCGAGCACATCGAGCTCGTGGTTGACCTCGATGCGAATGGCCTGGAAGCTCTTCTTGGCCGGGTGCCCACCATGCCGACGAGCGGCAGCCGGAATGCCAGCCTTGATGATCTCGACAAATTGACCGGTAGTTTCGATCGGTTCTTGCTCGCGACGGCGCACAATCTCGCGCGCAATCTGCGAGGCGAACTTCTCTTCGCCGTAGACGCGTAGAATCCGGGCGAGGTCGTGTTCGTTATAGGTGTTGATGACCTCAGCTGCGTTTAGGGTGTTGTTACCCGGATCCATCCGCATGTCCAATGGGGCATCTTCGTTATACGAAAAGCCCCTGCCAGGGATATCGAGTTGCGGTGACGAAACGCCCAAGTCAAACAGGAAGCCATCGACCCCGGGCACCTCGGCCGAGCAAAGCAGCTCGTCCAAGTCGCCGAAGTTGCCCTTCAGCAGCTGGTGCGGGACGCCGGGAACCTCGCGGTCCAGACGGGCACCAGCGGCCTCGAGGGCCATGTCGTCCTGATCGACGCCGAGCAAAAGGCCCGTCTCCCCCACCTGCGCGGCCATCTTTACCGAATGACCGGCACCGCCAAGGGTGCAATCGCAGACAACGGAGCCGCTCTTGAGCTGCAGCGACTCAAGCACTTCGCCGAGCATGACAGGTTCATGCCGATATTCTTGTGTCAAGATCCCACGCTCCATCCGTTACTCGTGCCTTGCCCTTACGAGAAGAAGAGGTCAAGCAGAGCCTCGTCGTCATCGTCCTCATCGGCCGCGGCGCGGTCCCAAACCTCAAGGTGGTCGTAGTTGCCCACAACCGTGACCTCGCGGTCAAGGTTCGCCTGCTTGCGGAGAGACTCAGAAAGACCGATACGACCGGCGCTGTCCACATCCATCGACGTGGTGCGCTTGTTGATCGCCCTCATGAGCTTCTGGTCGTTGATGTCACGCGGGTTAAAACCCTCGTGGCCCTCACGACCCGCGAAGAGTCCTTCGACCCACTTATCGAAGGCCTCGGCAGAGAACACGTACAGAGCATCGACATCCAGGGCTTTGAACACGCGAACGTGCTCTCCAAGTTCCTCGCGAAGGGGTGCAGGCAGGGACAGACGACCTTTTGCATCGAGATTGCGCTCGTATGCACCAGTCATTCCCATGTGCGCCCTCCCCTCGGTTACTCAGATGGCACGTACGCGGGGAACCACCCCGCCTGTCGACGTCATTAATAATATGGGGAACTGCCCCATCTGTCTCTTATACACATCTCCGAGCCCACGAGACTAAGG
>URDE01000138.1:0-4167 GCA_900546525.1 uncultured Collinsella sp. | reverse complement strand
GACGGTGGCGTTGGGCACGTCGACGCCCACCTCGACCACCGTGGTCGAGACGAGCGCATCGATCTCGCCACGCTTGAAGGCATCGATCACGCGGTCCTTCTCCCCCGCCGGCATGCGGCCGTGAAGGCGTTCGATGGTAAGTCCCGGCAACGCCAGGCGCAGGCGGTCGAGCTCAGTTGCCGTATCGTGCAGCGGCACGGGGACGGTCACGCGGCCCTCGTCGTCACGGGCGATACCGGGCACGTCTTCCAGCTCATCGGCCGAGTCGCTCGGCTCCACAAGCGGGCAGATCACGTAAGCCTGCTGGCCCTTTTCGTGTGCCTCGCGGATGGCGCCGTAAGCCAAGTCGCGGCTCGACTCGGTGAGCACGCGCGTCGTGACGCCCGCCCCCGGAACAGGCCGATGGCGGATGATGCTCGTGTCCAGGTCACCGTAGACCGAGAGCGCCAACGTGCGCGGAATCGGTGTCGCCGTCATAACAAGCAGATCGGCACCCGGGCCCTTGGCACGCAGGGCATTGCGCTGACCCACACCAAAGCGGTGCTGCTCGTCGATGACGACAAGCGACAGATGTTTGAACTCCACGTCATCCGAAAGGACCGCGTGGGTTCCAAAGAGGACGTCGAGCTCACCCGATTCCAGCTGCGCATGGATCTGCTCGCGCTCGGCCGCCGGCGTGGCACCCGTCAGGAGCGCCCAGGACATGCCGGCCTGCGAGAGCAAAGGGCCGGTCTTATCGGCATATTGGCGCGCCAGCACGCCCGTAGGAGCCATAACGCAGGACTGAGTTCCCGAATCGGCCGCGACGGCCAGCGCGCAGGCGGCAACGGCCGTTTTGCCGGTACCGACGTCGCCCAACAGCAGACGGTTCATCACGCGACTGCCATTGCACATGTCATGCAGGATGTCTTGGAATGCGGCCTCTTGCTCGTCGCTCAGCGAAAACGGCAGGGCTTCCTTGAGCGCCGCCAGGTGCTCGCCCGCGACGTGGGCATAGGGAGCGACTTCGACCAAGCCGCCGTCGTTGCGCAGACGCAGCGCGAGCTGCAAGCAGAGACACTCCTCGTAGGCAAGACGCCGACGCGCGATGTCGCGCTCGGCCATACTCGAGGGAAAATGAATTGAGCGCAGCGCGCGGGCATTGCTCATCAGGCGGCGTTTGACGCGCAAGCGTGCGGGAATCGGGTCGAAGGGATTGCCGACAACCTCGAGCGCGCCGCTAACGATGCGGCGCATCCACGCCTGGCTCACGCCATCGCTCACATAATGGACCGGCAGGATAGTGCCCGCGGCACGCCCGCCCTCGAGCTTTTCGAAATGCGGAGAGGCCATCTGCTTAAAGCCGTAGGCAAACTCGACCTTACCCATCACGGCCAGGCGGTCGCCCTGCTTAAGCTGCTGGGCAATCCAGGGCTGACGGAAAAAGGCGACTTGCAGCACGCCCGTCTCGTCCACCAGCGAGACCTCGGTCACCTGCATACGCGGGCGAGGCTGCTTTTGAACAACGCGATCGACCGTGGCGACAATCGTGCACACGGTACCGATGGGAGCCATCTCGATGGACCAAGAGCGCGTAAAGTCGAGATATCGATGAGGGATATGGAGAAGGAGGTCCCCCACCGTCCGAATTCCCAGACGGCGAAGGGCCTCCTCACGTTTACCCGAAACATATTTGAGTCGCGCGATATCCTCGTCGAGCGCATTGCTCTGGGCAAAGCGCTCCGAGACGCGCGGCACGGAGCACAGCTCGGACATGGGCAGATGCCTACTCGATCGAGAAGATCACGGGATAGAGCGGCTGCTCGCCACGATGGGCGTCGACCTCCAGATCGGGCTGAGCCTCCTCGATGGCGTCGACGATCTCCTGGAAGGCCTCATCGGACAGCTCCTCGCCAGCCAGAATCGTCAGCGCGTCGCCCTCCTCTTCCTCCTGCATGCGGTTGATGCAGTCGAGCGTGACCTGCTTCACATCGGAGCCGACCACGTCGATGGAGCCGGCAATGATACCCATGACGTCACCAGAGTGAATCGGAGAGCCGTCAGAGGCGCTGGAATCGCGCACGGCACGGGTGACCTCGCCATCGCGAACCTCGCTGATGGCGTCGACCATGGCGGCAACGGCGTCCTCGAGCTCGGATTCGGGCAGGACCGCAAACAACGCGGAGAAGGCCTGCGGGACGGTCTTGGTGGGAACGACGGCGACCTTCTTGTCGGTGCAGGCAGAAGCTGCGGCCTCGGCAGCCATGCGGATGTTGCCGTTATTGGGCAGGATGATGACCGAGGTCGCGTTGACCTGGTCGACGGCGCCCAGCAGGTCGGCGGTCGAGGGGTTCATGGTCTGGCCACCCGAGACGATCACGTCAACGCCAAGGGACTTAAGGATGTCGGCCTCACCCGAACCGGCGGCAACGGCGACAAAGCCCAACGCCTTGGCGGGCTCGGCAGCCTTCTCCTGGTCCTCGTGAATCTTGGCAGTACGGTCATGGGCCTCCATCTCCATGTTGTGGATAAAGACCTCGTAGATCTGACCGAGCTGCAGCATGTGCTCGAGCACCAGGTTGGGGGTGTTGGAGTGCACGTGAATCTTGTAGTCGGGGTAGGCACCCACGAGCAGCTCGCAGTCGCCCATGGAACCCAGGAACTTAAGGCACTCATCCTCATCAAAGGGAGCGTCGGCCTTAAAGAGGAACTCGTTGCAGTAGCGGAACTCCGAGCCCTCCCAGTCGTCGTTAGCCTCGATCTCAACGCGACTGAGGGCCGCGTCACGGGCAGAGCCAGCGGAATCAAACGTGGCGGAAAAATCCTCGACAACGGTGCTGCGGCCAAGCGCGGCGGCGACAAAGTTCTCAAGGAAGATGGCAAAGCCAAAGGCGCCGGAGTCGACCACGCCGTTCTCCTTCAGAACGGGAAGCAGGTCAGGCGTACGGGCGACGGACTGGTAGGCCTCGACGACGATGGCATCGAGCGCGTCCTCGGCCGAGAACTTCTTCTTTTCGCACTCGTCGGCCTTGGTCGAGACATCGCGCAGCACCGTGAGGATCGTGCCCTCGATGGGCTTGCGGACGGCCTGGAAAGCAACCTTGACGGCGCGACGGAACGCATAGGCGATGTTGGCGGACGTGATGGGCTCATCGACAGAGACGAGACCCTCGGCAACACCGCGCAGGATCTGCGAGGTGATGACGCCGGAGTTGCCGCGGGCACCCATCAGGGAGCCGTGGGTGATGGCGCCGGCGATGGCCTCCATGTCGGCATCGGCGGGAAGGGCGGAAAGCTCCTTAGTCACCGAAGCGAGCGTAAGCGACATGTTGGTGCCGGTGTCGCCGTCGGGTACGGGGAAGACATTGAGCTTGTTGATCTCCTCGGCCTTGTCGGAAACGGCAGCCGCAGCGATCGGAAAACAGGTGCGAATGGTCTTTGCAATCATGGGTATTTGAATCTCCGTTTTCGGACGCTAGTTCAGACGGCTCTTGAGCGCGTCGATGTGGATGCCGATCTTAAGGCTGGCGGGATCGATCTGGGCGATCTCCTGCAGGGTAAAGGCAACGGAGCTCGAAAGATTATGGCAGACGGACTTCATGTTGACGCCGTTCTCGAGCACGACGTGAAGATCGACCGTAAGGCCGTTCTCGTCGGCGGAGACAAGCACGCCCTTGCGGAGGCGCTGGCCGGCAAGCAGGCGCACGCTCTCGGCGCCCTGGAGCTGCTCGGCCATACCGACGACGCCATAGCACGTCATCGCGGCATAACCGGCAATATCGGCAATAACGTCGTTCGAGACGCTCAGGCTGCCGTTAATGGTCTCAGACACAAGAATCTCCTTATCTGGTGCTCGCGGCACCATGTCGTGGGAGCAATCATTGCAATATTCTACAACGACCGCGCCATGTTGAGGTGGTGGGTCGCGGGATTACATCCTCGACACGAAATGTTGATATGGCAACGTTCGCGCCAGGCGATCGCGGCATGAAAAAACCCGCCGCAAAAGCGACGGGTTTTACAACCTGGCTCCCCGGGTAGGACTCGAACCTACAACAGCGCGGTTAACAGCCGCGTGCTCTACCATTGAGCTACCGAGGAATTTAAAGCCCAACGGAAAGGGCTGGAAAATTCTGGCTCCCCGGGTAGGACTCGAACCTACAACAGCGCGGTTAACAGCCGCGTGCT
>URDE01000137.1:0-4214 GCA_900546525.1 uncultured Collinsella sp. | reverse complement strand
CTCCCTCTGCTGTTGGTGACTTCTGCAGAGGATTATCGCACGATGGGGGAGGCGGTGCGGGCGCGGTGCTAATCCAGTTTGGTACCTGGAACCTGCACGGCTTTACCGAGCAACGCTTTGAGCTCGTTCAAAATGGAAACGGGCTGTCGGTCAACGCTGTTCAGATGGAGCGTGGCCACGCGAATGGGCGGCTGATATTCAAGCGAGCCGATGAGCACGGGAGAACCCAGGAATCGTTCGATTTCGTTTGCGAGCTCGTCGATTGCCTCGGGGCCGAGCTCATCGAAAAGCGCCACGAACATTGGTCCCGTCGAGCGGAACAGGCGACCCTTGCCGCGCGAACAATCCATGAGGCAGGCGGCACTTTCGGCGAGCACGCGGTCGCCTGCATCGAATCCAAAGCGGGCATTGACTTCGGCGATATCGTCGACCTTAATGGCAATAAAGCCTGCCTCGCGCGCCACGCGGCGCATCTCTCCAATAGCGTTGACCAGCGCGTGGACATCGCCCAGGCCCGTTACCGAGTCGGTCGTATCTGCCAAGCTTCGGTTGATGATAGTGCCCACATACATGCTGGGCTCGGTATCGGTGCCGTCCAAGCGGTAACCTGTGCAGTCGCAAAGCACGTATTTTCCGGTGGCATCCATTACGCGATACTGCATGTAGTGGAAGTGCCACGTGCCGTTTATCACCATGTCGAGCTCGGCGCGTACGTTGTCGCGGTCCTCGGGATGAACGCGGGCGAGCCACATGTCGAGTGAGTTAAAAGGGTGCTGGGAGGGCAGGTCAAAATCGCGCACGGCGTTAACCGACCATTGCGATTCTCCCGTATCGAGGTTAAGGATGAACGGATAGCGCGTCTCGGAGCTCATGGAGATCGCTTGGAACACCCGGTCGTTGCAGGGAAGCTGATCGACGATTGGGCGTTGCGGCGCGTCATTGTCTTTCGGTTGCTGCACACGATGCATAAGCTTATAGCGATACATCTTGCGATCGGCATCCATCGTCATCTGGCGACGCGTGTCGCCGGCAAGTGGATCGACGCGCGAGCAGCCAAAGCTAAAGCTGGCGATCATGGGCGCCTTGCCACTTGAGCTCGCCTCGATCAGCCCGGCACGTACCCGCTCCAAGCGCTGCTCGAGTTCGGTCTCGTTTGCGGAGAGCGAGATGAACACAAACTCGTCTCCACCGATGCGGAACAGCATCTCATCGTGCTCCATGGTTTCGGAGAGCGTGCGGCAGATGCTCAGAATATAGCGATTGCCTTCGGCGTGGCCAAACCTATCATTGCAATGTTTGAGATGGTCGATGTCAATATAGGCGCAGGTGAAGGGGTCACCTTTGTGCCAGAGTTGCTCGACGTGACGGTCGAGTCCGCCGCGGTTGCCCAAGTTGGTGAGCGGGTCGATATAGGCGTTGCTCTCAAGCAGCCGGCGCTCTTGTTGCAGGATGGCATGCGTCTTTTGCAGTTGCTCGCCAACGGCGCGCAGCTCAGCAGGCAGCGCGGCAACATCGAGTTCGGCGGTCGAGATGCCATTCGCAAGTCGCTGAAGATAGGCAATAATCGATTGCTCACCCAGGCGATATGACTCGTTCATGATGGATAACCTCCTTGGGCGGAACAACGGTTTGTATCATATCCCCAATTCGGTTTGAATTGGGGTAATAAGTTAGCTAATGGAGACAAATGCCCCCTTCGACGGTGGCGTTTTGCGCGCGAGCGTATCAGTTGTTATTGCCACCATCGAGCAATGCCTCAAAATCCTTCGCCGGCATGGGGCGGTAGTAGAGGAAGCCCTGAGCGTAGCGGGCACCCATGTGGCGTAGCATGTTCGCCTGCTCATCTGTCTCGACGCCTTCGATCACAATGGGCAGATGGAGCGACTGCGCCATCTCGAGCATCGATGACACGATCTGCGCGCTGCGGCCTTGATCGCGGTCGGTGGGCACAAAGGTGCGGTCGAGCTTGATGACGTCGACGTTGACGTTCTTGAGCATCGCGAGCGTGGACTGACCGGTGCCAAAATCGTCCATATAGGTCGAGAAGCCGCGGGTGTGCAAGTCGGCTGTCAGTTTGTCCACGGCTTCGGACTCTCCCGTATAAGCCGTCTCGGTGATCTCGATACGCATGAGCTCGGGCGGTAGGTTGTATTGGGCGGCAAGCGCCCCCATATGCTCGGCAACGTCGCAGGCAAGGATATCCACGCGCGACACATTAAGCGAGACCGGAACCACACGAAGGCCGCGATCGAGACGCACGCGCAGCCACGAGGCGACACCCTGCCAAATGTACTTGTCGAGCGTCACCACAAAGCCGCTTTCCTCGAGTGCGGGGATAAACGTTGCGGGTGAAATGAGAGAGCCGTCCTTGTCAATCCAGCGGGTGAGTGCCTCGGCGCCAATGATCTCGCCGGTTTCCATATCGACCTGGGGCTGCAGGTAGTACGTGATGCGGCCGTTTGAGAGCGCGTACTGGAACTCGGTCAGCGTGCGGTGGAACGCAATCTCGTGTTCATATTCTTCGGGGCGGAAAATGGCAATGCGCTCCTTGAAGTCGTTTTTGGCGCGTCGATTGGTAAACATGGCCTTTGCCTGCGCATCGATGGTGATCTCCTCATTGGAGTCGATGGGGTAAATGCCCATGGACGGCCAAAAACCTACGCCGTCATCATGCCTGGCTACGACCTCGCGAACGCGGTTGTAGATTTGATGGACGGTGATGCGCTTAAAGGGGATGAGTGCGCAAAAGTCATCTTGGCCCCAGTACCCTGCGACGCCCATATCGGCATTCTCGATGTCCTTGAGGACCGTGCCCACATCGGCGAGTACGCGGTCGCCCTCGGCCTGGCCGTGCCATTCATTAAACAGGCGCATGTGGCCCATGTCGACCGTGGCGATGCACCAGGTGCCGTCGCGCCTTGCCTCGAGAAATGCGTTGGCGCGCCGCATAAACTCGCTGGGTCGATAGAGTCCCGTGAGCGAGTCGATACGTTCGGCGATGGCGCTTTTGCGCTCCGCCTCGGGTATGGGGAGGCTGTCGTTGGGAACAAGCCCGCCAGCCGTGCGAAGGCGACGGTCGAGTTCGCCTAAAACGGCGGTCGCTTGATGGGTTAAGTGCTCGTAAAAGGCCGGTACGACAAGACAGACGGGAGTAATGGCGTCGCCTGCGATTTGAACAGGAGCGAAAACGGCCTCTTTAAGGTGGCGGGTCAGTTGCTCGAATGCCTCGTGGTCCAAATCGTTGCTGAGCACGACGAACTGGACGCTTCGTGAACGGTAGACCCGGCTCCTGCCGCGGGTGATCGACAGCATACGGCCTGCGTATTCGGCAAGCATGTTGTCGACAGCCTCGGCCCCGTAGAGCTCGTTGAGCTTTGTCGTGCCACGAACGCGCACCGCTATAAGCCCCGTCTCGCAACGATCGCGGCGGCAGGCATCGATAGCGTTGATCAGCATACGCTGCGTTCCGAGGCCCGTAGCGGCGTCGACGGTTTCGGCGAGTGAGTGGTTGACAAGTTCGCCGACATAGAGCGAGGGGGCATTTCCGTCGCCGTCGATGCGAAACCCGCGAGCACGGCAGAGAACGTAGTCACCCGCGGCATTGCGCATGCGGTACTGCATGACGCGGCGGTGTTTGGAGCCGTTAAAGATCTGGTTGATGTCGTTGGCGTAGGCCTCGAGGTCATCGGGATGGACGCGCGTCTTCCAGAAATCGCGGCAGCTGTCTATGTGCTCCGAAGGAAGACCGAGATCGCGCAAG
Organism: uncultured Collinsella sp.; assembly: GCA_900546525.1. Taxonomy (GTDB): domain Bacteria; phylum Actinomycetota; class Coriobacteriia; order Coriobacteriales; family Coriobacteriaceae; genus Collinsella. The sequence goes on along the minus strand of URDE01000137.1, from coordinate 454 downwards.
GCACCTTGCGACCAAAGGGTGCGGTCCTTGTCCAAGTTCTCGATAAAGAAATAACGGCCCTCGTTGAGCATCGAAAAGGCGTCAAAAATGCGATCGCTTATTTCGAAGTCGTCGGCGTGGACTTGCGTGATATTGCGCCGATCGAGGTGCATGGCATGACGTAGCTTGTAGTCGTACATGCGATGGTCGGCATCGAGTGTCATGCGATTGGAGGCTTCGCCCAGGGCGGGGTCGGCGTGTGCCACTCCGTAGCTAAACGAGTGGGGCATCTCGGAATCGTTGTTTTTGAGCAGGATCGTTCGGCAGTGTTCCAGACGCTCGGCGAGGTCGTCCTCGGTCGCAATCGTAGATAGGATGGCAAACTCGTCGCCGCCTATGCGAAACGCCGCCTCGTCCACTTTCATATACAGTTTGAGATAGAGGCTTACCTGCAAGATATAGCGGTTGCCCTCGT
>URDE01000136.1:0-4223 GCA_900546525.1 uncultured Collinsella sp. | reverse complement strand
GTGACGACGTCGACCTGGTGGTCGATGTAGTGCTGCAGCATCTCGCGCAGGCTCAGGCATTTGGGAACGCCGTTGACGAGCGCCAAGTTGTTGGCGCCAAAAGTCGTCTGCAGAGAGGTGTACTTATACAGGTTGTTGAGCACGACCTGTGGAATGACGCCCTTCTTGAGCTCGATGACCAGACGGATGCCCTTCTGGTTGGACTCGTCGCGCATGTCCGAGATGCCCTCGATGCGCTTGTCGTTCACGAGCTGAGCGATCTTCTCCTGCAGGGTGCCCTTGTTGACCATGTAGGGGATCTCGGTAAAGACTAGGCGGCTGCGGCCGGTCTTGGTGGATTCCACGTGAGCCTTAGCGCGCACGGTAATGGAGCCGCGGCCGGTCTCGTAGCTCTGCCTAATGCCGGCGCTGCCCATGATGATGGCGCCGGTGGGGAAGTCCGGACCGGGCATAATCTGCATAAGCTCGTCGACGGTGGCATCGGGATTGTCGATCAGGTAGCAGGTGGCCTCGATCGCCTCGGTGAGGTTGTGCGGGGCGATATTGGTGGCCATGCCGACGGCAATGCCCTGACTACCGTTGACCAGCAGGTTGGGGAAGCGCGCGGGCAGTGCCACGGGCTCGGCGAGCGACTCGTCGTAGTTGGGCTGCCAGTCGACGGTATCCTTTTGCAGGTCGCGCAGCAGCTCCATGGCGGGCTTTGCCAGGCGACTCTCGGTATAACGCATGGCCGCCGCGCCGTCGCCGTCGATGTTGCCGAAGTTGCCGTGGCCGTCGATGAGCGGCGTACGCATGGAGAACCACTGCGCTAGACGAACCATGGCCTCGTAGACCGCGGAGTCGCCGTGCGGATGGTACTTGCCGATAACTTCGCCGACCGTCCAGGCCGACTTCTTATGCGGGCGGTTGGGGTAGATGCCGCTCTCGTTCATGGCGTACAGGATGCGGCGGTGCACCGGCTTCAAGCCGTCGCGCACGTCCGGCAGGGCGCGCGCCGTGATGACCGACATCGAGTACTCGATGAACGACTGCTTCATCTCTCGGCCGAACTCCGAAATCTGGAGCTGACCGCCGTTGATATCCTCGCCGGCCGAGGCGCCGCGATCGACCGCACCGAAGCTCTCCTCGAGCTCGGCGTCGTCATCCTCATCCTCTTCATCCTCGGCGTCGGGGTTATAGGAATCCGGATCGCCGTCCTCGCCCTGCTCAGCGCGGGCGAGCAGGCGCTTCAGATCATCGGGCATACCGGCGTCGCCGGCCTCGTCCACACCCTCGTTGTTGATGATATCGTCTGCCACGTTACCTCCTCTTAAGCGTCAAGGAACCGAGCATCATGCGCATGCTTTTCAATGTACTCGCGGCGATAGCCGACCTCGGAACCCATGAGCTCGCGCACGGCGCGGTCCGCCACCACGGCGTCCTCGATCGACACGCGCTGCAGGATACGGGTCTTGGGGTCCATCGTCGTCGAGGCAAGCTGCTTGGGGTCCATCTCGCCCAGGCCCTTGTAGCGCTGAACGGTATAGCCCTTGCGCTTCTTGGTGATCTTGCCGTCCTTGGCTTTGCCGCCCTCGTCGTTGTCGTCGGGGTTCAGGCCCAGGCTCTGAATGGTGTCGCGCAGAATCTCGTCTTCGGGCTGGCGGCCGTTGGGATACACGTAATGGATCTTGTTGCGTACCTTAATGCCAAAGATGGGCGGGCAGGCAACATAGACATAGCCGGCATCGATCAGCGGGCGCATGTACTTGTAGAAGAACGTCAGCAGCAGGATGCGGATATGCGCACCGTCAACGTCTGCATCGGTCATGATGATGATCTTGTGGTAGCGCGCCTTGCTGATATCGAAGTCGCCACCGTCGCCGGCGCTCGTCGTGACGCCGCAGCCGATCGCGGTGATCAGGGATTGGATGGTGTCGCTCGAGAACGCGCGGTGGTCACCCACGCGCTCGACGTTCAAAATCTTGCCGCGCAGGGGCAGAATCGCCTGGATGTCTCGGCGACGGCCGTCCTTGGCCGAACCGCCTGCCGAGTCGCCCTCTACGATAAAGAGCTCGGTCAGCTCGGCATCGCGCACCGAGCAGTCGGCGAGCTTGCCGGGCAGCGACGCCGTCTCGAGCAGGCTCTTGCGGCGGGTCGCCTCGCGCGCCTTGCGGGCGGCGTTGCGGGCCTTGCATGCCTGCTGGGCCTTCTTGACGATCTCGCGGGCGGGCTTGGGGTGCTCCTCCAGATAATCGGTCAGTCCATCGGTCACGATCTTGAGCGTGAGCGCGCGCATGTAGGAGCTGCCAAGCTTGGCCTTGGTCTGACCCTCAAACTGCGGATCGGGCAGCTTGACCGAGATGACGGCCGAAAGGCCCTCGCGCACGTCGTCACCGCTCAGGTTGGCGTCCTTCTCCTTGAGCAGGTTCTGCTTGCGGGCGTAATCGTTAATCACGCGGGTGAGGGCGGTGCGGAAGCCCTCGAGATGCATGCCGCCCTCGGGGGTGTAGATGTCGTTGGCAAACGACATGACGTTCTCGCCATAGCCGGCATTCCACTGCAGGGACACCTCGACCTCGCCCATCTTGGTCACGGGCGCATCCGGATCCGATTTACCCTCGATATAGATGGGCTCCTTAAAGGCCTCGGGGACGTCTTTGCCGTCGTTGAGGAACTTAACGAAGTCGATGATGCCGCCCTCGTAGCAGAACTCCTCCACGTGGGGAGTCGCCTCGCGCTCGTCGGTCAGCACAATCTTTAGATTCTTATTGAGGAACGCCGTCTCCTGCAGACGGTTGTGCAGCGTATCGAAATCGTAGACACAGGTCTCGAAGATCTCGTCGTCGGGCCAGAAGTTGACGGTGGTACCCGTCGAATCCGAGGTGCCCACGACCTCCATCTTCTTGACGGTCTTGCCGCGCGAGAACTCCATCTCGTAGACGTTGCCGTCACGGCGCACTTGCACGACCACGCGCTTGGACAGCGCGTTGACGACGGAGATGCCCACGCCGTGCAGGCCGCCCGAGACCTTGTAGGCCGAGTTATCGAACTTGCCGCCGGCGTGCAGGATCGTCATAACGACCTCGAGCGTCGGGATCTTCTTGATGGGATGCTCGTCGACGGGGATGCCCCGCCCGTTGTCGACGACCGTGATGGAGTTGTCGGCGTGGACCGTCACGTGAATCTCGGTGCAGAAACCGGCCATGGCCTCGTCAACGGAGTTGTCAACGATCTCCCACACCAGGTGATGCAGGCCGCTGGCGCTCGTCGAGCCGATATACATGCCCGGGCGCTTACGAACGGCCTCGAGACCTTCGAGAATCTTAATCTCGCCGCCATCGTAATCGTTTTCGTTTGCCACACGTCCTCCTTCAGCTAAGAAAATGTGTACAGCCTTACTAGTTTATCGTAAAAAAATACCCTCGGGAGCGAGGGTATTTGGCTCTACAAGGCCACCAGATGCGATTTAAGGCTCTTTCTCGCTTTGCACGCCCTTGGCCCACTCGGCACTGGCTCTCATGGCATTCTCGAGGGCCTCGCGCAGTTTTTGGTCTTCGATGGGCGCCACTTGGCGCTCGATCTCGCCGCGTTCGGCTTCGCTTAGATCGGCGTGCGGAACCGGCGGTCGCTCGGTCACGGCCGGGCGCAGGCGCTCCTTGGCAGCCGGCGGCGTGTGACCGGGCGCGGTCGTTTTGAACACCAGGCCGTCCACATGCGCGCCGGCCCGCTCTATGCGCGCCCGGATGATCTCGCGCAGCAGCGTCATCTCCTGCGTCCACGAGGGCGAATCGAGATACACCAGCAGCTCATTGGACTCGGGCAGGTAGCGCAGGCCCGTCACGTGGCGTCCCTCGCGCGTGCCCGAGCACACCGCATTCCAGGCACGATAGACCGCGCGCGACTCCTCGGCAGCCTCCATTTGCGCGCGGCGCTCAGGTGTCGCGGCCGCCAGGATGCGCTGACGCTCGGCATCCAAAAAGCCGCCAAAGGCAACCGTTCCGTTCTCGCGCTCGTAATTAGCACGCCTCACCCATGCTCACCACCTTGGCTCGTTCAAGCAGGTCATCAGTAAAGTACCCCAAGTTGGTGGTGGTTATGACCGTCTGGATGTCATCACCGATCAGCTGCAGAAAAGCGCCTCGGCGCCCGGCATCGAGCTCGCTCATCACGTCGTCCAAAAGCAGCAGTGGCGCGGTGCCCAGGATATCGCGCGCCACGGCCACTTCTGCCACCTTCCAGGCAAG
>URDE01000135.1:0-4243 GCA_900546525.1 uncultured Collinsella sp. | reverse complement strand
ATGACGTCGTCGAGCGTCGCCTCGCGCGGGTTACCCGGGAAGCAGGCGTCGGCCATGGCGTCCTTGGCCAGGACCTCGATCTCGTCAGCCTTCATGGCCTCGCAGACGTGCGGGATGTTCACGTCGGCGGAAAGCTGCTTGACGGCGGCGATAGCGGCGTCGGCGGCCTCGTCGGTGCTCATGCCCGTGGTGTCAACGCCCATGGCAACGGCGACCTTGGCCAGGCGCTCGGTGCAAACCGGCTTGTTGAACTCCATGGCGATCGGCAGCAGCATGGCGCAGGCGACACCGTGCGGGGTATCGTAGTGAGCGGACAGGGTGTGAGCCATGGCGTGATCGATGCCCAGGCCGACGTTAGAGAAGCCCATGCCGGCGACATACTGACCAAGAGCCATGCCCTCGCGGCCGGAGCCGGGCTGACCGGACTTGGCCTCGGCGACGGAGTCGCGCAGGTTCTCGCTGATCAGCTTAATAGCCTCAAAGTGGAACATGTCGGAGAGCTCCCAAGCGCCCTTGGTGGTGTAGCCCTCGATGGCGTGGGTCAGAGCGTCCATGCCGGTAGAGGCGGTCAGGCCGGCGGGCATGGAGGCCATCATATCGGGGTCGACGACGGCGACCTCGGGAGCGTCGTTGGTGTCGACGCACACGAACTTGCGGACCTTCTCGGGGTCGGTGATGACGTAGTTGATGGTCACCTCGGCGGCGGTACCGGCAGTCGTCGGCACAGCGATGGTGAACACGGCGTGGTTCTTAGTGGGAGCAACGCCCTCGAGGCTGCGGACATCGGCGAACTCGGGGTTGTTGATGATGATGCCGATGGCCTTGGCAGTGTCCATGGAGGAGCCGCCACCGATGGTCACGATAGCGTCAGCCTCGGCGGCCTTGAAGGCCTCGACGCCGTCCTTGACGTTCTGGATGGTGGGGTTGGGCTTAATCTCGGAGTAGAGGCTCCAAGCGATGCCGGCGGCGTCGAGCTCGTCGGTCACCTTAGCGGTAACGCCAAACTTGACCAGATCGGGGTCGGAGCAGACGAAGATCTTCTTGTAGCCACGACGCTGGAGCTCGCCGGGGATCTCCTTGATGGCGCCGGAACCATGGTAAGAAATGGTGTTGAGAACGAAACGATTAGCCATTGATAGCCTCCTATCGTGCGCGGGGCACCCGTTACGCCCCGCACTATAAGTCCCATCCTAACGCTTTTGAAACAAAAAACACGGAGAACATCAAAAGTGTTAAAGCGTTTCAACAGATGATGAAAAATATTGCGGCAAAGGGACAGCCCCTTTGCCGCATTCGGTTACTTTCGGCAGCCCTCTTTCCAAGCCTCGGCCGCAACCTTCCAGCGTAAGCGCAAGTCGCGCTCGCGGTCGATGAACATGATGGCAAACGCGACAAACAGCAGCAAGCTCGCCACGACGATGGCATGCAGGCCCATGCGCTCAATACACCAGTTGCCCAGCACGGCGCCAAACACAAAGGTAAAGATCACGCCAAAGTACAGCACGCCGTTTTCCAAAAAGCCGCGCTTGTGGGTGATGATGTAGTCGTCCACGTTTTGCAGCGCATTGCGCAGGTTACCGATGCACATGGTCGTGGCGATGCCGTGACCATGTATCTTGCGGAAGCTCTCGACCTGCATGCCGCAGGCAAACGAGGTGAGGCAGTTGGCGAGTAGGTTGTAACCGCCACCGGGGATAAAGCTCACGCCCAGCAAGATGACGGCTTCAAAGAGCACTGTCACCTGACGCCAGTGGATCACACTGCCAAACCGCTCGTGTACCAGGTCGGCAAGCATAATACCCACGGCAAACGACACCACAGGGAAGAAGTAACGCCCCGCAAGTGCCCAATTGCCCTCCGAAATGCTCACGCCCACGAGCAAGATGTTGCCCGTCTGCGCGTTGGCGAAAACATGGTCGCGCCCAATGTACGAATAAACGTCCATAAAGCCACCGGCGAGTGCCAAGATGATGCCCAGCTCAATAGACTCCGATATCTGTTTGGCACGCTGCATCGTCGTGCATCCTCCTTGTTGACGACTCTCTCGTGCGTTGGCGGAAACATAGCCGCCGTTCATACTGTAACCCATTGACAACATGGCGTGCGCGCGAGACGGGTTCCCCAACGCGCAGATACACAGTCTGGAAACAAACGGTGGGTGCGACACACGCATCGACGCGCCGATCCGCCAGCCCATGTACTCCACCAGTCTTTTTAGCGCCGTCCCAAAAAGACTGGTTACAATTACGTGCAGCATACTAACAACGGGAGGAATCGTGGCAAAAAAGCCCCAGGACGCTCAGCACAACCAGCACGGCAAGCATGCCCAGCGCGGCCAGCAGCAAAAGCGCAGCGGTAAGGCGCAGGCCACGGTCGCCCGCACCAAGCATTCCCAAGCGACGCCCGCCCGCCCCTGGCGACCGGGCCGCGATAAGTTCCTCCCCGTCAGCCGCGCCGACATGGATGCGCGCGGCTGGGACCAGTGCGACTTTGTCTACATCTGCGGCGACGCCTACGTGGACCACCCCAGCTTTGGCATGGCCATCGTCAGCCGCGTCCTCGACGCGCACGGCTACAAGGTGGGCATCATCTGCCAGCCCGACTGGACCGACCCCGCCAGTATCACCGTGCTCGGCGAGCCACGCCTGGGCTTTCTCGTCAGTGCCGGTAACATGGACTCCATGGTCAACCACTATTCGGTGACCAAGCACCGCCGCCACACCGACGCCTATACCCCCGGTGGCGAGGAGGGGCGCCGTCCCAACCGAGCCGTCACGGTCTACGGCAACCTTATCCGTCAGACGTTCAAGGACGCTCCCATCATCATCGGCGGCATCGAGGCAAGCCTGCGCCGCCTGGCCCACTACGACTACTGGCAGGACAAGCTCAAGCGCTCGGTACTGCTCGACTCGGGCGCCGACATTCTCATCTACGGCATGGGCGAGCACGCGATTGTCGAAATTGCCGACGCGCTCGACGCGGGACTGCCTGTCGATCAGATCACCTATATCAACGGCACCGTCTACCGCACGAGCTCGCTCGACGAGGTCTACGACTACGACCTGCTGCCCAGCTGGGACGACCTTGCCGCCGACAAGCTCAACTACGCGCGCAGCTTTAACGTGCAGCAGCAGAATATGGACCCCATCACCGGGCATCGCCTGGTAGAGCCCTACCCCAACAGCGTCTATGTGGTGCAGAACCCGCCGTCGGCGACACTCACCACCGACGAGATGGACGAGGTGGCCGAACTCCCCTACGCACGCGATTGGCATCCCGATTACGACGCGGCGGGCGGCGTGCCGGCTTTTGCCGAGATCAAGTTTTCCATTAGCTCCAACCGCGGCTGTTTTGGCGAGTGCTCGTTTTGCGCCCTCACCTTCCACCAAGGCCGCGTGCTGCAGATGCGCAGCCACGACTCGATCATGCGCGAGGCCGAGCTGCTCACGCACGACCCCGAGTTTAAGGGCTACATCAACGACGTAGGAGGGCCGACGGCCAACTTTAGCCGTCCCGCCTGCGACAAGCAGCTCAAGCACGGCGTGTGCAAGAACAAGCGCTGCCTGTGGCCGAGTGTATGCAAGAACATGGTGGTCGACGAGAGCGGCTACACACAGCTGCTGCGCGACCTGCGCCAGCTGCCGGGCGTCAAAAAGGTCTTCGTGCGCAGCGGCATCCGCTTTGACTACACCATGGCCGATGCCTCGGACGAGTTTTTACGCGAGCTGTTGGAGTACCATGTCTCGGGCCAGCTACGCGTGGCACCCGAGCACGTGAGCGATGCGGTGCTCTCCGTGATGGGAAAGCCGAGCCGCGCCGTCTACGACGCATTCTGCCGTAAATTTGAGCGCTTGAATCGCGAATACGGACTCAAGCAGTTCGTGGTGCCGTACCTGATCTCGAGCCACCCGGGTTCAACCATGAAGGAAGCCGTGGACCTTGCCGAAGCCGTGCGAGACATGGGATACATGCCCGAGCAGGTGCAAGACTTCTACCCCACGCCGTCCACCATGTCGACGTGCATGTACTACACCGGCGTGGACCCGCGCACCATGCAGCCGATCTATGTGGCGCGCGACCCGCACGAGAAGGCCATGCAGCGTGCGCTCATCCAGTATCGCAAGCCCGAGAACTACAAGCTCGTACGCGAGGCGCTGGAAAAAGCCGGGCGTCGTGACCTGATCGGCTACACCAAGCATTGTCTGATTCGCCCCGTGCCGCCACGCCCGGGCGAGACGTCTGC
>URDE01000134.1:0-4251 GCA_900546525.1 uncultured Collinsella sp. | reverse complement strand
TTGCCGCGCTCGATGATGCGGCCGTGGTCCAGACAGATGATCGCGTCGGAGTTGCGCACGGTGGACAAGCGGTGCGCGATGACAAACGTCGTGCGGCCTTCCATGAGCTTGTCCATGCCCGCTTGCACGATAGCCTCGGTGCGGGTGTCGATGGAGCTCGTGGCCTCGTCCAGAATCATTGCTGGCGGATCGGCGACGGCAGCGCGTGCGATCGAAATCAGCTGGCGCTGGCCCTGCGACAGCTGTGCGCCGTTGCCGGTGAGCATGGTGTCGTAGCCGTCGGGCAGGCGGGTGATAAAGTCGTCCGCGCCCGCGAGCTTTGCCGCCGCGATGCACTCCTCGTCGGTGGCATCCAGGTTGCCGTAGCGGATGTTATCCATCACGGTGCCGGTGAACAGGTTCACGTCCTGTAGCACGACGCCCAGCGAGCGGCGCAGATCGGCCTTGCGGATCTTGTTGACGTTGATGCCGTCGTAGCGGATCTTGCCGTCGGCGATGTCATAGAAGCGGTTGATGAGGTTGGTGATGGTCGTCTTACCGGCACCGGTGGCGCCGACAAACGCGACCTTCTGACCCGGCTTGGCAAACACGGACACGCCGTGCAGCACCTCGTGGTCGGGCGTGTAGCCAAAGTCGACGTTGTCCATGACCAGGTCGCCGCGCAGCGGTACGTACTCGATCTCGCCGGTTGCGCGGTGCGGATGTTTCCATGCCCACATGCCGGTGTGGTGGTCGGCCTCCTCGAACTCCCAGGTCTCGGGGTTCACCTGCGCGTTGACGAGCGTCACGTAGCCTTCGTCAGCCTCGGGCTCCTCGTCGATGAGCTCAAAGATACGGTCGGCGCCAGCGAGGCCCATGACCACGGCGTTGATCTGCTGCGAGATCTGGCCGATCTGTCCGCAGAACTGCTTGGTCATGTTAAGGAACGGCACTACGACGGCGATGGACAGCGCCATGCCCGAGATGCTCAGGTTGGGCACGCCCAGCGCCAGGAAAATGCCGCCGGCCAGTGCGACCAGCACGTAGAGCAGGTTGCCCAGGTTCATAAGGATGGGCATGAGGATGTTGGCGTACATGTTGGCCTTCTGCGAGACCTCGAAGAGCTTTTCGTTGCGCTCGTCAAAATCGGCCTCGGCGGCAGACTCGTGGCAGAATGCCTTGACGACCTTCTGGCCGTTCATGACTTCCTCGATATGGCCCTCGACCACGCCGAGCTCGGTCTGCTGCGCAATAAAGAAACGCGCGGAGTTGGAGCCGAGCAGCTTGGTCATAAAGGTCATAAAGGCGACGCCTGCCACAATGACCAGGCACATCCAAACGCTGTAGTACAGCATGATAAAGAACACCGTGACGATGACGATGGTCGTCATGAGCAGGTTGGGCAGCGACTGGCTGATCATCTGGCGCAGCGTGTCGATGTCGTTGGTGTAGTGGCTCATGATGTCGCCGCGCTGGTGCGTGTCGAAGTAGCGAATCGGCAGGTCCTGCATACGGTTGAACATCTTCTCGCGCAGCTTCTCGAGCGAGCCCTGCGTGACGATGGCCATGGCGCGGTTCCAGAAGAGCGAAGACAGGATGCCGATGCCGTAGATGCAGGCGAGGGTGGTCACGAGCTGTGCGATCTTGGGCTGTGCGGTCGTCCAATCGCCCGACTGCCACGATTCGCTAATAATCTGCAGGGCGCTCTGAAGGAAGGTCGCGCCGATGGAGTTGATGATGGCGCAGAGTACCACGCCGACGACGACGAGGGGCAAAAGCACGGGGTAGAAGCCAAAGAGCGTCTTGATGAGGCGCGACATGGTGCCACCCTTGCGGTTGAGTGCGCGCTCGGCGGTCGTTGCCTTACTCATGTGCCTCGCCTCCTTCCTGGGTCTGAGCTTGCGTTGCGGATGCCTCGGTGTCGGCCTCGACGGCCCCTTCGCCCTCGGCAGACATCTTGTTTTGCGAGGTAAAAGTCTCGCGGTAGATCTCGCTCGTCTTAAGCAGCTCGTCGTGGTTACCGATCTGCGCGATGCGGCCGCCCTCCATGACGATGATGCGGTCTGCGTCCTGCACGGAGCTGATGCGCTGGGCGATGATGAGCTTGGTCGTGTTGGGCAGATAGCTTGCCAACCCTGCGCGAATCTTGGCGTCGGTCTTGGTGTCGACGGCGCTGGTGGAGTCGTCCAGGATCAAGATCTTGGGGCGACGCAGCAGGGCGCGCGCAATGCACAGGCGCTGCTTCTGACCGCCGGAAACATTGGAGCCGCCCTGTTCGATCCAGGTGTCATAGCCCTTGGGGAAGCCATCGACAAACTCATCGGCGCAGGCCAGATGTGCCGCCTCGCGGACTTCCTCGTCGGTGGCGTTCGGGTCGCCCCAGCGCAGGTTTTCGGCAATGGTGCCGCTAAACAGTACGTTTTTCTGCAGCACCATGGCCACCTGGTGGCGCAGGGCGTCCAAGTCGTAGTCGCGCACGTCCATGCCGCCCACGCGCACGGTGCCCTCGGTGGCGTCGTACAGGCGGGCGATGAGGTTAACGAGCGTGGACTTGGCCGAGCCGGTACCGCCGATGATGCCGATGGTTTCGCCGCTCTTAATGTGCAGGTCGATATCGTCGAGCGCCTGGCGCTTTGCATGCGCGGAATACTTAAAGCTCACGTGGTCAAAGTCGATGGAACCGTCGGCAACCTCGAGCACGGGCTCGGCGGGATCGGCGATCGTGGGCTCGGCGGCCAGCACCTCGGTAATGCGGTGCGCCGATTCGTCGGCCATGGTCACCATGACAAAGATCATCGACAGCTGCATCAGGCTCATGAGGATCGCGAAGCCATAGGTAAAGATCGAGGAGAGCTGGCCCACGTCGAACAGCGTGCCCTGGCTCGTGATGATGAGCTTGGATCCCAGGTAGATGATGACGACAAACGCGCCGTTGACGCAGATGTTCATCATGGGGTTGTTAAAGGCGAGCAGCTTCTCGGCGCGGGTGAAGTCCATCTGGACGTCGCGTGCGGCGGTCGCGAATTTCTCCTTCTCAAAGTCTTCGCGCACGTAGCTCTTAACCACGCGCATGCCGGTGACGTTTTCCTCGACGGACTCGTTAAGGGCATCGTACTTGTGGAACACGCGCGAGAAGATGGGGCGCACCTTAAAGATGATAAAGAACAGCCCAAAGCCCAGCAGCGGAATGATGACCAGGTAGACCATGGCAACGCTGCCGCCCATGATAAACGCCATGGTAAAGGCGAAGATCAATACCAGCGGCGCGCGCACGGCGATACGGATGATCATCATAAAGGCCTGCTGCACGTTGTTGATATCGGTGGTCAGGCGCGTGACGAGCGAGGAGCTCGAGAACTCATCGATGTTGGCAAAGCTGAACGTCTGGATCTTGTAGAACAGGTCGTGACGCAGGTTCTTGGCGAAGCCGCAGCTCGCATGGCTGCAGGTGACGCCGGCGGCGGCACCAAAAGCAAGCGACGTCAGCGCGATGAGCACCAAAAAGCCCGCGGTGGGAAGCATCTCGGCTACGGTGGCGCCGTCTTTGATGGCGTCGATCAGGTTGGCGGTGATAAATGGAATCAGCATCTCGCAGAGCACCTCGCCAAGCACGAGCAATGGCGTGGCAACAGCGACTTTCATATAGTCGCGGATGCTGCCCATGAGGGTTTTAATCATCCAGTTCCTCCCAGGTTACACGGATTTTCTCGAGCATTTCGGCGAGCTGCTCGCGCTCGTCGTGAGTGAGGGCACTAAAGGCCCGTTCTCTAAAGCGGATGCGGGCCGCCTGGTCGATGCGGGCGTTTTCCCGGCCGGTTTCGGTCAGGCGAATGGTGAGCTGCCGTCGATCCTTGGGGTTACGGCTGCGCTCGATGAGACCGTTGACCTCGAGCTTGGACAGGATCTCGGAAAGCGACCCCGGCTTGAGGTCAAAGTGCATGCCGAGTTCCTGCTGCGACATCTCGCCGCCGGGCTGCTTGGCCAGCAGGCAGATGATGGGCGCCTTGCCGGACACGCCTCCGCCATGAAAATGCATGTAATGGCCGCAAAAACCCAGGCCGCTCAGGATGCGCTTGGCGAGTTTGTCTTCGGCACTGACCGCTTCGGGTACATCCGCCGGCTGTGACGGGTCGCCGCCGGGCTCGTGCGAACAAAGGTTAAGAGGTTCATCGCACATGAATTAGTGTTGCTCCTTTCTTTAGTTAGGTAGTGGAATTGTTTTGTGCCTAACCAATCTAGGAGCATGAGAAATGAATGTCAAGGTACCAAACT
>URDE01000133.1:0-4367 GCA_900546525.1 uncultured Collinsella sp. | reverse complement strand
CCGCTCGCCTTTTGGTATTCGTCCTTAAAGGCCTTGAACATACCGCGCGTCTTGCCGAGCTGCTTGCCCAGCGCGCGACTGCCCTTGTCCACGGCGACCGAACCTTTGTCATCGAGCACCTTGGCGCCCTTCTTGACCTTATCGCCCACCATGACGCTTGCCTCGGCAGCCTTTGCGGCGGCGCCGCCCGAATACCCGAGCGACTTGACCTCGTCCGAAACGATCATCGCGCCGTCCGCATAGCCGCGCAGCATCGTCGGCGGCATCTGCGTGTCGCCCACCAGCACACTCGAGGCAGTGCCAGTGGTCACGTAGAACGTCTGCACGACGCCCGAACGCGGTTTGAACTCCACATCCGAGCAATAGCCGACGACATCGCCCGACTCCGTGCGCACGTCCATGCCAACCCAGATAATGCAATCGTCCAGGTCGATGTCGAGGCGCTTGGCCGCAGCGGCATCGTAGGTGCCCTTGACGTCGTCAACCGCAATGGCGCCCTCGTAGACGCCAATGGCGTCGAGCGCCACAAATCGGTCGGGGCGTTCGATCATGCCCGCGATATCGGACTGGCGGACCATAAAGCCCACCACGCGCGTGCCGCCCGGGGTAAAGACCGGAAAGTGAATCTTGCCGAGCTTTTTAGGGCTGCGCGGCGTGCCATCTTTTTTGGTGCGCTTATCCTCGGCAGGCTTGCGATAGATCTTGGCGCCGACAAAATCCCCGGCGCGCATTATGCCTCGGTCGAAGGCTCCGCGGCCTCGGCGTCGGCCTCGACGGCGTTCTCGACCACGACATCGGCGGCGGGCGTCACGTTACCGCCCGAGATAGCGTCGTTGAGCTGCTCACGCAGCTGGTCCATGCGCTCGCGGGCAAGGTCAACCTTGGCACGCAGGTCATCGGTCTTGGCGTCGACCATCGGGCCAAAATCGTTGACCGCGGCGCGGGCCTCCTCGGCACCGTGCTCGTAGGTGTCGCGCATGTTATCCCAGGCGTCGTTGGCGATATCGGCAGCCATGGCGCGGGTCTCGGCGCCCGAGCGCGGAGCCAGGGCGACACCGATGATGGCGCCGACGGCAGCGCCGAAGAGCGCACCCGAGATAAAGTTGAAAGTCTTACCCATGTTCATTCCTCTCCTGCGGGCACCTCGGCGCCCACCGTTTGAATGCTGTCCATTATACCCGCAGCACAGCGCTTGCCGTCTTGCTCATCTGCGTACGGTAAAGGCGCAGGTACATGATGGTGATAAGCGGGTGAGCCTACTCCTGCGGCATGGCAGGCATGGCCACCGTGGCGGCCGGGTCCTCGCCGGCGCCGTCAACGAGCGGCAGCGCTCCCTCGTGCGCGGGGGCAACCGGAGCCGTCGCCGCACCACCGTAGACGGCAGCGGGGGCCTCATGGCTCTCAGCGGTCGCGCCCTCGGTATCGATTACCTCCTGTGGCTCGTCGTCAAAGCTCGGGACGCCCTGGGGCTCCGCGTACTCGGGCTCGGAGGCAGCCTCGGCAGGCTCGACGGCAGGCTCGGCAGGCGCCTCGTCGACAGACTCGGCGGCAGCCTCGGCAGGCGCCTCGCCCTCGGTCGCGTCCCCGGCCTCGCCCTCGGCGTTTGCGGCGGCGACGGCCTCGTGCGGGTCCTTGCCCTCGGCCTCGGCACGCATGCCCAGTACCAGGTTGCGCAAACCCGCGACCGTACCGTCCACATCGGGAGCGGGCTGGTCGGCATGCAGATAGGCCCAATCCATCATAAAGGTCGCCGAAGACAGCGCGCCGATGGCCAGCGCGTCGTCGGGACACGAAAGCTCGACCTCAAAGACACGCTCATCGTGCTCACTCACGCGGGTGCGACCGCACGAAATGCTACCGGCAAGCCCGGTCTCGTTCATGAGCTCGACCGTCACGTGCTCCAGCAGATGGCAAAGCTCGGTCTGGCCCATGCAGTCCTGGAATTCGCGACCGGAATCGCCCAGGCACAGATGCTTGGCAATCGCGGGCACCAGGTAGTACACGCGCGCCGTAGCCTCGATGTCCTCCGAGGTCATGAGCGGCATGCCGGGGTTCACCAGCACATGCGCGCAGATCTTGTCCTCGCTGACGGTGACCTTAAGGATGTTGAACAGGCCTGCCATAACTCTCCCCTACTCTTCCTCGCCCTACTCGTCGCCATCGTGCGGGTCCGCAGAACCCGCGTCCGACGCCGCCGGCTTATCTGCCGAGGACTCGGAATCCTTCTTATCGGTTTCGGCCGGAGCGATCACGCGAATGAGCGAGATGCGCTGGCCACGCATCGACTGCACCTTAAACTTGTACCCCGCAACCTCAAACACCTCTCCGATGTCGGGCACCGAGTCGCAAAGCTCCAAAATCCAGCCGGCGATGGTCTCATAATCATCGCTTTCCTCGAGCGGCCAACCAAGCTCAATCGCGTCATCGCACGAAAAACGCCCATCGACAAGCCACTCGCGGCGCGAAAGGCGCGTGAGGTACTTGTTGTCGGGATCGAACTCGTCCTCGATCTCGCCCACGATCTCCTCGACGATGTCCTCGATGGTGATGATGCCGGCCGTGCCGCCGTACTCGTCCACGACCACCACGATCTGGTCGTGCGAGGTCTGCATCTCGGACAGCAGCGGCAAGATGTCCTTGGTGTCGGGCACAAAGGTGGCGTCGCGCAAAAAGTCGGCGATGGGCTGGTCGCCCTTGCCGTCGAGCGAGGGTTGGATCAGGTCCTTGATGTGCGCGATGCCGGCGACGTTGTCGGGATCCTCGTGATAGACGGGGATGCGGCTAAAGCCGGTCTGGCGCATGGCGGACAGCACGTCGGCGACCGTCTCGTCGTCCTCGCACATGGTGGTGTCCACGCGCGGCACCATGACCTCGCGGGCAACGGTGTCGCCCAGGTCGAAGATCTCGTGGATCATGCGCTTTTCCTCGTCGAGCAGATCATCCTGCTCCGAGACCATGTACTTGATCTCTTCCTCCGAGACGTTTTGGCGGTCGTCGGCGCTCTTGATGCGCAGGATGCGGGCCAGGCCGTCGGAGCAGGCACCGGTCAGCCACACGAGCGGGCGGGCAATCTTTTGAAACACCGAAAGCGGTCCCACGACCTGCTTGGATACACCCTCGGCGTTAGCGAGGCCGATGCGCTTGGGCACGAGCTCGCCAATCACGATGGACACAAAGGCGACGGCGACGGTGATGATGACCGGCGCCAGGCCGCGCGCGATGGCGGAAAGCGGCGCGATGCCAAAGCTCATGAGCCACGTGGCAAGCGGGTCGGACAGGCTCGTCGAAGCGACGGCGGACGAGGCAAAGCCCACGAGCGTGATGGCGACCTGGATGGTGGCGAGCAGCTGGTCGGAATCGGCAGCCAGCTTAATGGCGCGCTCGGCGCGCTTGTCGCCTTCCTCGGCCTCGTGCTCCAGCACGGCGCGCTTTGCCGTGGTGAGCGCCATCTCGGACATAGAGAAGTAGCCGTTGATGAGGGTTAAAACGAGGGTAGTGATAAGGGAGATGGTTATGTCCATCGGGAGTTTCTCGAACCTCCAAGATTCGGGACGTTAGGGTAAAACGTTGATGACGGATACGGCAATTGTGCCAGCGCCCAAACGAGGACGCGGGCGCGAAGGCGTGGTCGCTAGATTACGAAGAGGATCACCGCCATGAACTGGAAGATGCTACCGGCGAGCACCCACAGGTGAAACACGCTGTGTAGATAGCGCACGTTTTTGGCGATATAGAACGGCACGCCCGCGGTGTAGCACACGCCGCCGACGGCGAGCAGGGCAAGTGCCACGGGATTGAGCAGCGCCACAAGTTCGGGCAGCTTAAAGACAACGAGCCAGCCCATCAGCAGGTAGACCAAGCCACTTACCCAGTGCGGTTGACGCTCGCGCATAAAGCACTCGAGGGCGATGCCGACAATGGCGATGGCCCATACGGCAAAGAACAGCGCAGGGCCGCCGTCGTTTGCGAGCGTGATAAGGCAAAACGGCGTATAGCTGCCGGCTATGAGCAGGTAGATGCAGCTATGGTCGATGATGCGAAACACGCGCTTGGCGCGCGCGGGCTGAATCGCGTGGTAGAGCGTGGAGGCCAGATATTCGAGAATAATGCTGACGCCATAGACAATCGCCGCGGCCATGTGGGCCGGGCCTCCGCCGCGCAGGGCAGCGAATACGATCAGGAGCACCAGGCCCGCGATACCCAGCAGGCAGCCGACACCATGGGTGACGGAGTTCATGATCTCCTCGCCCACCGTGTAGTGTGGAACGGCCGCGGTCTTGGGTCGCGGCTTAGAACTGTCGCTCGAATCGGACATGCCGGTTACATCCTCCAACGTAAAGAGTTCTCAACACTATATCAAAGCGTCT
>URDE01000132.1:0-4396 GCA_900546525.1 uncultured Collinsella sp. | reverse complement strand
AGGGGCTCGAGTGCGACAAGGTGATGTTCGACCACGAGATGGGCGGCTACATGGCCACCCGCTATCTGATCGAGCAAGGCCACCGCCGTATTGCCTGTCTGGTTAACGCACGCCGCTCCAATACGGGTCGCAAACGACTTGCCGGCTATGAGCGCGCACTGCGCGAGGTTGGCTTGCCTATCGACGCGCGTTTAGAGTTTGAGAGCGAGTACTACATCCCGAGTGCCTACGAGGCCTCGGAGGCGGTGCTCGCAACTGATGCTACCGCTGTGTTCGCAAGCTCGGATAACATCGCCCTCGGTCTGCTCAAGCGCTTACACGAGATGGGGAAGAGCATTCCGGGCGACATTTCGGTGGTGAGTTACGACAACTCGGCCGCCGACGTTCTCTTTGAGCCGGCGCTGACCGCGATTGAGCAGGATCCTGGTATCCTCGCGGAGCATGCTTTTGGCTGCATGTCCAAGCGCCTTGCCGGTAGGGGCGGTAGACGTGCCGAAGAAGTCGTTCTGGAGCCGGCGCTTATCGTGAAGGGCAGCGTGCTCGATCTTACCGAATGTAGCTAAGCGTACTTGTTTGTTTGCATAGATTGCATGCGGAGTGTCCGCTATTTGCCGGCGGGGCCGGGGTGCCTGCCTTGTTTTGAGAAGTTCGCGGAGCCCACTTCTCAAAACAAGGCAGGCACCCCGGCCCTCGTCCGTGAACTCTTCCGCTGGGCGAGCTATAGACGCCGCGCACCGATAGGGTAAGGCGGCGGCTTGAAATTGGTGCTATATTCAGCTTGAGTTGTTTAATGCTAGTACGGGAGGCTGATATGGGGCTGTTCAAGAAGAAAAACCCGCAGGATGCCTTTGATCCCGATGTGTTTACCATCACGGATACGATTTTGGACCCGCCGCGGTTTACATTTTTGCCGGCTATCTACCAGGATGCCACGCGTCGCAAGTGGGCTGTGCATCAACGCGGTGGCGAGCCGAAGATTTTTGACTATGCGGACGTGTTGCAGTGCGAAGTAGCCGAGGCGGGCGATCCGGAGGCCGAGGAAGTGGCTTCAAAACAGGAATTTGCCCAGCGTATCCTGGCAAATCCTGCCAAGGCGGCGAAAATAAACGCTGCCAAGCGTAATATGTGTCTTGGTATGGGCGTTGTTGTGGCGGTTCAGACGGGAAAAGACGAGGTTTCCAAATTAGAGATTCCCGTTATGACCGACGAAGTCAAACGCGATTCAAGCCTATATAAGTCGTATCGGAATGTCGCCGAGAAGATCAAGGCCGAATTCGATGCCATGGGAGGGCTGGCCTAATTTTGGCGGCATACGTGTCTGAATAAGGAGTCTGTGCAATGGCAGGCGAATCTTATGCAATTCCCCCCAAAGATCGTGCTGTTGAGGGAATTCTTTGGTATATCCAGCACCATCAGCTTGCCGGCGGCGATCGCCTGCCGGCCGAGCGCGTGCTGTGCGAAGAGATTGGCGTTTCGCGTACGGCGTTGCGTGCCGGTATCACGCGGCTTATCTCGTGTGGAACGCTCGAGAGCCGTCGCGGATCGGGCACGTATGTGTGTCCTCCTAAGCCGTTGAACATCTTCCAGGAAACGTATAACTTTTCCGATGCTGTGCGGACTGCCGGCCTGCACCCCTCTTCTCGTCTGGTTTCCACCGGGACCATCGAGGCGGATGAGGCGCTTGCCGACAAGCTTGGGGTGGCTGTAGGCGCTCCCTTGCTCCGCATGCAGCGCGTTCGACTTATTGAGGGCGAGCCGGCGTCAATCGAGACCGCTCACGTTAACCTGTCCCTGTGCCCATCGCTTCCCGAGCACGATTTTGAGTGTGAGAGCCTTTACGATGTCTTGCTCAAAGAAGGTGGCGTGCGTGTTGAGCATGGACGTGAGCATATCTCCATCTCGCGTTTGAACGTCGAAGAGGCCGAGCTGCTCCAGCAAGAAGAGGGGACGCCGGTGTTCTATGAGAGCACGATCGAATTTGATAAGGACATGCGTTTTGTGGAGCATTGCAAATCGGTGATTTTGCCCACAAAGTTCCGCTTTGCCGATAACGGTGAAAAGAACGGCATGAGGAGCGTGGCAGGTGAACAATGGCTGAAACAGTAGATGCCACCCCGGTTGATATGCGCATACGACGTCGCATTGAAGAGCGTATCGAACGCGGTATATATCCCACGGGTTCCATGATTCCGTCCGAAAAAGACCTCGCCGAGGAATTTGGTACGACACGCTTGACCATCCGGAGTGCTGTCGATGAGTTGGTTCGGCGCGGGCAGATTCGTCGCGTCCGCGGAAAGGGCGCGTTTGTGGCACAGAAAGTGCCCGTTGCCTACGAGCGAACAGGAGGCTTTCGCGAGTCGGTTCGTGCTTCGGGCGGCGAGCCGTCCGTCCGCATCCTCGCGCGTTCCAAGCGTTATGCGGGCCCTTATTATGCCAACCTGTTTGGCATCGCCGAGGACGACCTGCTCTATTCCATTCGACGCCTGAACTGCATAAACGGTAGCCCCGTATCGATCGAGACGGCGCTGATTCCCTGCCTGCTGTTCCCAACCATCGAAGATATTGACGTGTCGGTCTTCAGCTTGTACGAGACCTATGAGATGCTGGGCCAAAAGCCGGTCATGGCGCAGGAGAAGCTCGATATCGAGGCACTGGGCGCGCGAGATGCCGGCCTGCTTGGACTGGAGCAGGGCGATCTTGCCTTGACGCTTGAGTGCGTGAGCTTCGATGCGAGCGGCCAGGCGATCGAGTACGTCAAGTCGTTTAACCGCGGTGATGCGGGTGGATATACCTATACGTACTAGCTGGTTTTTTGCATAACGGGCTGAAAAGTTGACGGAATTTTGATTCGTTGAGCAGACTGTATATACAACCTTACAGGGCTCAAAATCGACCGTTCGCCGATGGGGATAAATTAATCGACAAAGAGGTATCAAAAAGCCGTAACCTATAACTGTGATTGGTATCAAATACTAATGATTGGTTACGAGGTGAGACGATGAAGATGCTCGATTACGTTCAGCTTGCCCATGTGCGTATGGGGGAGAACCTCGAGCGTTCGTCTGAGCTGGTAGCGCAGCTCGTTGATATTTTCCAGTCCGGTTCTTTTGACGCGCTGCGCATCGTTGCTTCGGGTTCGTCGCGCCATGCCGCCGATTGCGCCCGCGATTACCTGCAAGATGCCCTGCAAATGCAGGTGTCCGTTGTGACGCCCGAGGCCTTCGTTGATTTTGAACACACCTATCCGCAGCATGCGCTCAACATCGCCGTCTCGCAGAGTGGCTATTCGACCAATACGATTGCGGCGCTCGATTACATGCGCGCACACGATATGGCTGCAGTTGCGCTCACGGCAAACGTCGAGGCGCCCATCAAGGAGCACGCTGACATCGTTCTTGACTACGGTGTGGGCGTCGAGTCGGTGGACTTTGTGACTCTGGGCGTTGAGGTTCTCGTTGAGTACCTGGTGCTCTTTGGTATCTACGGCGGTCAGGCGCGCGGAACGATTGACGCCAAGGGCGTTGCCCAGCGTCTTGACGACCTGCGCGAGGCTATCCATGCCAATGCCGTGATGTGCAAGACCGCCGAGGCATATGTCCAAGAACACATGCTCGAGCTTTCTGAGCACACGCCCGCCATGGTCGTCGGCAACGGCCCCAACTACGGTGTTGCCGAGGAGGCAGCGCTCAAGCTGAGCGAGACCATCAAGATTCCTGCCATGCATCACGAGGGCGAGGAGTTTGTTCACGGTCCCGAGATGCAGATCGTTCCGGGCTATCTGGTGTTTATCGTCGACGATCCGCAGGGGTCGGAGCGTCTTGCGAATATCGCCGATGCGCTATCGAATGTTACGACAAAAACGGTGCTGCTCACGGCCCATCCCAGGGGTAGGGCTCACGAGGTTGCGGTGCCTCAGGTGGCTCCGCTGCTCAGCGCAATTCCCAATCTCGTGTTCTTCCAGACGATTGCGGCGATGATCGCCGAACGTCTGAAGTCATGGGACGTGCACCCGTATCTCGATGCTGTCTCCAAGCAAATGGAGGTCAAGGCAGAGGGCTACGAAGAGTCAGTCAATGCGCTTAAGGCCAAAGCGGCCGAGTGTTACGGAATGTAAGCGGGTTTGATGCCCGTTGGCATGGGGGATGTGGAAACAACCCCAGAAAGGAGAGACAAATGAAGGAAACCGAGAAGATCGAGATCATGCATTTCGACCAGGAGGGCTATCTCGAGGACGGTAAGGCGCTCTACGAGACCGGCAAGAAGATGACCGCGCTCGCCGACAAGGTCGCCGACGAGGGCTATGACGCCGTGTTCCTGATGGGCGTCGGCGGCACCTGGGACGAGCTCATGCAGCTCGAGTACCTCATGAACAAGTTCGGCGACCGCGACCTCGAGG
>URDE01000131.1:0-4422 GCA_900546525.1 uncultured Collinsella sp. | reverse complement strand
CGCTCGCTGCTGCTGCCATGACATCGGCGGTTTCGTGATTGTCAATAGATTGGTGCAAAGCAACCTGACCCCAATGCACCAAATTCGCTGGGGCGGGCCTGACGGTGGCGCACGGAGTCGTGGTGTGATTTGTGTCGGTGTCCGCGCGGCTCGGTATACTGGTACGGCTCAAACTATGGCGCCGCCCGCAGGCGCGCCGTCCGTCAGATGAGGAGTCGCCCATGACCCAGCCCCTGCCCTGGGAAAAGAACGCCGCGGTACCCGTACCGCCCGCGCCGGAACCCGTGCCGCTCGATGCATACACCGCCCCCGCTGCGCCGGAGCCCGAGCTCGTTCCGCTCGACATCTACGACGCTCCCGCGCCGGCGCCCAAGCCCGCCAAACCGCTCGTCGACATCGACAGCCTTAATCCCGCCCAGCGCGAGGCGGTCCTGTCCACCGAGGGCCCGTTGCTGGTGCTCGCCGGCGCCGGCTCGGGCAAGACCCGCGTCTTGACCTTCCGCATCGCACATATGCTCGGCGACCTGGGTGTTAAGCCTTGGCAGGTTCTTGCCATTACGTTTACCAACAAGGCCGCGGCAGAGATGCGCGAGCGTCTGGCGGCACTCATTCCCAGCGGCACCCGTGGCATGTGGGTGTGCACCTTCCATGCTATGTGCGTGCGCATGCTGCGCGAGGACGCCGACCTGTTGGGCTACACCGGCCAGTTCACCATCTACGATGACGATGACTCAAAGCGCATGGTGCGCGACATTATGCAGGCGCTCGGCATCGAGCAAAAGCAGTTCCCCATCAACATGATCCGCAGCAAGATTAGCTCGGCCAAAAACGCCATGATCGGCCCCGAGGACATGCTCAAATCCGCCGACAGCCCCAATGACAAAAAGGCCGCGCAAGTCTACCTGGAGCTGGAGCGCCGCCTGCGCGCCGCCAACGCGATGGACTTCGACGACCTGCTCGTGCGCACGCTCGAGCTGCTGCGCACCCGCCCCGAGGTGCTCGACAAGTATCAGGAGCGCTTCCGCTACATTAGCGTCGACGAGTATCAGGACACCAACCACGTCCAGTACGAGATCGCCAACCTGCTGGCCGCCAAGTACCAAAACCTCATGGTCGTGGGCGACGACGATCAGTCCATTTATAGCTGGCGTGGCGCCGACATCACCAATATCCTGGACTTTGAGAAGGACTTTAAAGACTGCAAGACCGTCAAGCTGGAGCAGAACTACCGCTCTACGGGTCATATCCTGAACGCCGCCAACGCCGTGGTACGTCACAACTCGCAGCGCAAGGACAAGCGCCTGTTTACGGCCGAGGGCGACGGCGAGAAGATCCAGGCCTTCCAGGCAAGCGATGAGCGCGACGAGGGTCGCTGGATTGCCGGCGAGATCGAAAAGCTGCATGCCAAGGGCACGAGTTACGACGACATCGCCGTGTTCTACCGCACCAACGCCCAGTCGCGTATTCTCGAAGATATGTTTCTGCGCGCGGGCGTGCCCTACAAGATCGTGGGCGGCACGCGATTCTTCGACCGTGCCGAGATCCGCGACGTCATGGCTTACCTCAAGATGATCGTGAACCCGGCCGACGAGATGAGCGTCAAGCGCGTCATCAACACACCGCGCCGTGGCATCGGCTCCACCTCGATCCAAAAAATCGAGCAGCTGGCGCGCGACAACCGTTGCTCGTTCTTCCAGGCTTGCGAGATCGCGTGCGCCGAAACCGGCATGTTTAGCGCCAAGGTCCGCAATGGCCTGTCAAGCTTTGTGTCGCTGGTGCGCGAGGGCCGCCGCATGGACGGCGAGCTCAAGGACGTCGTCGAGATGATCGTCGATAAGACGGGTCTGCTGCAGGCGTTTCGTGCCGAGGGCACCATGGAATCCGAGAGCCGTGCCGAGAACATCCAGGAATTCCTGGGCGTCGCCGCCGAATTTGAAGAGACGCACGAGGATATCGAGGGTACGCTCGAGAGCTTAGAAGAGCTGCGTGCAGCCGGCGTTGCCGACGTGCCTGCCGACGCCGAGCCCGAGCCCGTCGTGGTGAGCGCGCCTGCGCCCGAGCCGGGACCGTCCGCGCCTGCGTCCTCGTTTGAGGCACTCGTCGGCGCTCGTGACGCCGCGGGCTCCAATCCGCTTGATAGCTTGGCCTCTCCGGCGCTGTCTCCGCAGGATGCCCTAGCCGCTGCCATCGCGGGCAACGCGTATGCCGCGCCGACGGAGATGCCGGCGGGTGCCGTGCATGCCGACGAGATCGAGCGCACCTACGGTCCGCTCACCTGTAAGGCGCTGCCGGCACTCATGGAGTGGCTGGCCCTGCGCTCCGACTTGGATTCTCTGGCCGGCGAGACGCATGCCATCACCATGATGACCATCCACTCCGCCAAGGGCCTGGAGTTCCCGGCGGTGTTCGTAGCCGGCATGGAGGAGGGCATCTTCCCGCACGTGCACGACTTTGGCGGCAGCGATGACCCGGGCAAGATCGAGGAGGAGCGTCGCCTGGCCTACGTTGCCATCACGCGCGCCCGCAAGCGCCTGTTCCTGACCTATGCGGCCACGCGTCGCACCTACGGCTCGACCTCTGCCAACCCACGCTCGCGCTTTCTCAATGAGATTCCGTTTGAGGATATCGAGTTTAGCGGTATCGGTTCTGCCGGTTTTGAAGGCACGGGCTGGGAGAAGCGCGGCGACCGTCACGGCACCTTTGGCTCGGGCATGGGTTCGGATATGTATGGCGGCAAGGTGTTTGGCTCGCATACGCGCTCGACCGGCGGTTCCGGTTCGCGCGGTGGATCGAGCTTTGACGATTTCTTTGGCGGCAGCAGCTACGGGACCGAGCGCCATCGTGGGGTCTCGCCCGACGCCGGCCGTGTTGCCTCGACCTTTGGCTCGGGCGCGCCGCGAGCCAAAAAGCCGTCGTCCAAGGTGTCCCCGACGGTGGAGCGCAAGGTCGATCGCGCCAGCGCATCGCAGGACTTTGCCGCGGGCGATACCGTGAGCCACAAGACCTTTGGCACGGGTACCGTGATCTCGGTCGCTGGAGACATGATTGAGGTCCAATTCGAAAAGACCGGCCAGACCAAAAAGCTGATGAAGGGTTTTGCACCGATCGTCAAGCTGTCGTGATCCCGGCGGACCTGGGCGGGCTGATATATAGATACGAGTAGGGGCTCCCCCGTTGATGAACGGGGGAGCCCCTTGTTTCGTTTTGGTTGTTGTTGCAAACTAGAGGTGGCTGATGATCAGTTCCATCTTGCCTTCGAGGTCGATGGAGCTGACGGTGCTTGGAGCCAGCAGGTGGCTTCCCTTGTGGACGGGGTCGCCGCAGATGGTGCCTTCGCCGTCGATGACCGACAGGCACATGAAGGGCCAGCGCTGGTCGAGGGTTTTGCTGCCGTCGACGCGCACGCGATCGACGGTGTAGCAGGGGTTGGACTCGAGCTCGGTCACGCCGTCCACCTCGGGCGCGGTCACCGTGCCGTCGGTCGGAGCCTGAGCATCAAAGTCGATGCAGTCGAGGCTCTGCTCAATGTGCAGCGGGCGCAGCTTGCCATCGGTGCCGGGACGGTCGTAGTCGTACAGGCGATATGTCACGTCGCTCGACTGCTGCGTCTCCAAAATGAGCGTGCCGGTCTTGATGGCGTGCACGGTACCGGAATCAATCTGGAAAAAGTCGCCCTTGTGGATCGGCAACACGTTGAGCATGTCGTCCCAACGGCCTTCCTCGATCATCTGTGCGGCCTCGGCGCGGTCCTTGGCACGCTGGCCGACGATGATTGTGGCGCCGGGCTCGCAGTCCAGCACATACCAGCACTCGGTTTTGCCCAGGCTGCCGTTCTCGTGCTTGGCGGCGTACTCGTCGTTGGGATGAATCTGGATCGAAAGGTCGTCCTTGGCGTCCAGAATCTTAATGAGCAGCGGGAACTCCTTGCCCTCGCAGTTGCCAAAGAGCTCGCGATGCTCGGCCC
The DNA here is from genome assembly GCA_900546525.1 of uncultured Collinsella sp. Lineage (GTDB taxonomy): Bacteria > Actinomycetota > Coriobacteriia > Coriobacteriales > Coriobacteriaceae > Collinsella. Next base: position 458 of record URDE01000131.1, on the reverse strand, counting down.
ACAGCCACGACAGCGTGTGGCCGGCATACGGGCCCTCCGCAATCTGGCAGTCGCCGTTGGGGTGGGCCGAGATGGCCCAGCACTCACCGATGGGGCCATCGGGAATGTCGTAGCCAAATACGGTTTCGAGCTGGCGACCGCCCCAGATCTTCTCGTGGAAGATCGGCGTCAGTTTAATCAAATCGGACATATTCATACCTCATTGTGTTGCGCGGGCGCTGCGTAAAACTGTTCAAAACGAGCGCCCGCATGACTGCAAAAACCTATGCCAACGTTACGTTGTGCAACTCAAAGCGGTCGCCAACGTTGCGCGAGACCGAATACTCAAAGGCGGCGCCGCTGTCCAAAAAGCCAATCTGGGTGAGCTCGAGCAGGGGAGAGCCAGGCTTGGTGTCCAGGCGCTCGGCTTCTTCCTCGGTTGCTGCCACGGCGCGAATGGTACGGTGGAAGCTCGAAAT
>URDE01000130.1:0-4435 GCA_900546525.1 uncultured Collinsella sp. | reverse complement strand
ACCGACCAGGAGCGTACCGACAACCTGACCGAGCAGGTCAAGATTCTGGAGAGCCTGCTGCCCGCGCAGGTTTCGGGCGAGGAGCTCGAGGCCCTGATTGAGCGGGTTATTGCCGAGCTGGGTGCCACGTCCAAGAAGCAGATGGGCCAGGTCATGGGTGCACTCGGCAAGGCCACCGGCGGCAACTTCGACAAGCCGGCAGCGGCAAAGATCGTCGGAGCCAAACTCGCGTAGGGTCCGAGCGGTACATAGTTGATGCTGAGGGGGCGTGACCATTGCGGTCGCGCCCCTTTTTGCTGGGCTGGGTACTCATTGGGGACAGGCTTAAATGAGTGCCCAATGAGTAGGCACTCATTTAAGCCTGTCCCCAATGAGTGGGTGGAAGGTTGCGGGTTCTTTACGGGAATGTAGTGTGGGCTGCGGAAACGCGGTTCTTTCCGTACAATAGTGCAACTCGTGTAAACGCAGGGAAGGGACATTCATGGCAGACATGATCGAGATCAAGCATCTCAACAAGTACTTTGGCGACCTGCATGTGCTCAAAGATATCAATCTCACCGTCAAGCGCGGCGAGAAGCTCGTAATGATCGGGCCTTCCGGTTCGGGTAAGTCGACGCTTATCCGTTGCGTCGATTATCTGGAGGAGCCCACGTCGGGCGAGGTCGTCATCGACGGTACGCCGCTCACCAAAAAGAATCACCTGGAGATGGCTCGCAAGTATAGCTCCATGGTGTTTCAGCAGTTCAACCTGTATCCCAACATGACGGTGCTGGGCAACCTGACGCTCGCGCCCATCAAGCTACAAAAGAAGAGCAAGGAGGAGGCGACCGAGATCGCCATTGCCGCGCTCAAGTGCGTCGGTATGGCGCATAAGGCCGGCGAGTATCCGCAGAATCTCTCGGGTGGTCAGCAACAGCGCATCGCCATCGCCCGTGCCCTGTGCACCAAGCAGCCCATCATCCTGTTTGACGAGCCGACCTCGGCGCTCGACCCCGAGATGGTTCAGGAAGTCCTGGACGTTATGATTGAGCTCGCGCAGGAGGACATCACCATGATCTGCGTGACGCACGAGATGGGCTTTGCGCGCCAGGTGGCCGACCGCGTCATCTTTATGGAGGACGGCCGCATTCTGGAGGAGGGCACGCCCGAGCACTTCTTCGATAACCCCGAGAACCCGCGTTGCCGCGAGTTCCTGTCCAAGATTCTGCACTAGGCGCGGTGATGGACATGACGGATATGACGAGGGCGGCCGTGTCGCGCCGTCACTTTTTGCAGCTGGCTGGCGCCGGCATGCTCGCGCTGACGGGCACCGCGCTTACCGGTTGCGGCAACTCCACCAGCGGCGAGGGCTCCGACAAGGGGTCCAAGCTTGCGGCCATTAAGTCGCGCGGCCATCTGAATGCCGGCGTTAAGAAGGATGTTCCCGGCTACGGCTATTACGACACCGCCAAGGGCCGCTTTGAGGGCATGGAAGTCGATTTGTGCTACCAGATCGCGGCCGCCGTCTTTGGCGTGAGCTACAAGGAGGCCCGTGCCCAGGAGCTTGTCGAGTTTACCGACGTGACGCCCAAGACGCGCGGCCCGCTGATCGATAACGGCCAGCTCGACGTGGTCGCGGCGACCTACACCATCACCGACGAGCGCAAGAAGAGCTGGGATTTCTCGACGCCGTACCGCACCGACTACGTGGGACTCATGGTCAAGAAGCGTTCGGGCTTTACCTCGATTGAGGACCTGGACGGCAAGGTCATCGGCGTGAGTCAGGGCTCTAACACGCAGGGCCTGATCGAGCAGATGATCAAGGACAACGGCATTAGCTGTAAGCCCGAGTTTAGGGCCTTTAGCGGCTACCCCATCATCAAGAGTTCGCTCGACGCCGGCAATATCGACGTCTTCGCCATGGACCGCTCCACGCTGGCCGGTTACATGAACGAGACCGTTGAGCTGCTGCAGCCCGAGGTCAAGTTTGGCGAGCAGGGCTACGGCGTGGCAACCAAGAAGGGCTGCGACCTTTCGGCCGTGGTCGATCAGGTGATTTGCGATCGCCTGGCCGACGGCTGGCTCGACCAAGAGGTCAAGACCTGGGGTCTTGTATAGGCGCATCGTCCAAGGAAGGAATCAAATGCTCGAAGGATTGTTTGACGCCGACCGCTGGTCGACGACATTTCAAAACATGGGGCCCTTCTGGGAGGGCTTTGGCGTGACACTGCAGGTGGTCGTTGCCGGTCTGCTGCTGTCGCTGGTGCTGGGCACGCTGCTGGGCGTGTTCTCTACCACTCGTTCGCGCGTGCTGCGCGCCATAAGCCGCGTGTACGTGGAGTTTTACCAGAACACCCCGCTGCCCGTGCAGGTGCTCTTTATGTACATGGCCGGTCCGCAGTTTTTGCAGGCCATAACCGGTGCCGACCAGCCGGTGCGCATCGCGCCGTTTGTGCTGGGCTTCTTGGGCGTGGGCCTGTATCACGCGGCCTACATTTCGGAGGTCATCCGCACTGGTATCGAGGCGGTTCCGCGCGGTCAGATGGAGGCGGCCCAGAGCCAGGGCTTCACTCGCGCGCAGGCATACTGGTACATCGTGCTGCCCCAGACGTTCAAGATCATTTTGCCGCCGCTGTGTAACCAGGCGCTCAACCTGGTCAAGAACACGTCGGTGCTGGCGCTCGTGGCCGGCGGCGACCTTATGTACCGTTCCGACAACTTTGTGAGTCTGTACGGTTACCTGCAGGGATACATCGTCTGCTGCCTTATGTACTTCATCATCTGCTTTCCGCTCGCCATGCTGGTGCAGTGGCTCGAGCGCCGCTCCAAGGAGCGTCCGCGCGGCGTGAGCCTGGCCGAGCTGGGGCTCGACAACGTAGAGGAGGCCTAGCGCATGGAAATCTTCAACGCGACCAACCTGCTCTACATTTGGGGCGGCTTTGTTAAGACAATCGAGATCTCGGCGCTGTCGATCTTTTTCTCGCTCATCTTTGGCACGGTGCTGGCGCTCGTTAAGAGCTATGCGCCCCGCCCGTTCCGTATTTTGGTGAGCGCCTATATCGAGCTGTTCCGCTGTACGCCGAACCTACTGTGGATCCTGTTTATCTACTTTACGGTGCAGGGTTTGGACATTGTGATTTCGACCATCGCCTTTACGCTGTTTACCAGCGCTGTTATGGCCGAGATTGTGCGCGGCGGCCTCAACTCGATTCCGCGCGGCCAGTTTGAGGCAGCGCAGAGCCAGGGCTTCGGCTTCTTTGCCACCATGCGCTACATCATTCTGCCGCAGACGTTTAAGACGATCATTCCGGCGCTGTTTAGCCAGTGCACGACCGTCATTAAGGACAGCTCGTATCTTTCGGGCATTAACGTGGCCGAGCTCATGTACACGGCAAATGTCGTGATGGCCCATGCGATCGACCTGTCGCAGGTGCTTATGCTCTACGGCCTGGTGTTTGCGATGTACTTTGTGCTCAACTTTGGTATCTCGCTGCTGGTGAGGGCATATCAACGCCGTATCGTGGCCGCATAGTCCTGCTTCCCCAAGCACGGCACCTTGCCCCTCAATCGTCGCTTGCGTACATTTAGTACGCGGCGCTCCTCTTTCGGGGCAATCTGCCGCACTTGGGAAACCAGGACCGGCGTAAGTGACAAAATGGGAAACAGAGACTGCCTCTTTCTCATTTGTTAGAAAGGAATCGCGATGAGCGATCTGGAGAACAAGAAGAGTCCTGTGGTCATTACCATCGCGCGCGACTTTGGTGCCGAGGGCCACGAGATTGGCCGTATCCTTGCCGATGAGCTGGGGATTCCGCTGTACGATAACGAGCTGCTGGTGCGTGCGTCGCTGCGCGCGGGCGAGTCGCTCGACAAGATGGCTGCCTACGACGAGCGCCTGGCCGTGGAAAATATGGCGTTTCTGCCCGACCGCTACGATGCGCGTTCGTACTCGGACAAGTTGTTCCAAAAGATGAGCCAGGTGATTTTGGATCTGGGCGAGACCGAGAGCTGCATTATCGAAGGCCGTCTGTCCGATTACCTGCTGCGCAACAACCCCAATCACATTGCCGTGCTGGTGACCGCACCCTTTGAGGACCGCGTCGAGATCGTGCGCAAAAAGCGCGGCCTCAACAAAAAGAAGGGCGCCAAGCTGGTCAAGCAGCAGCAGAAGGCGCGCGAGGCGTTCTATAAGCGCTATAGCGCCGGAAAGTGGAAGATGACGAGCGGCAAGGACATCGTCGTCAACCGCGCCAAGCTGGGCCGCGAGGGCTGCAAAGACGTTATCGCCGCTGCCTACCGCTACAAGGTAGCGCAGCTCGAAGGCTAGCCGACCAAAACCACCACAAGGGGACAGGCACCTTGTGGTGGTTTTGTTTTAGGCGGAGGGGAAGGCCTTGGTGAGACCGGCGCGCGTCTGCGTGTCGGTCTTTTGGTAGATAGAGCTCAGGTGGCGCTG
>URDE01000129.1:0-4467 GCA_900546525.1 uncultured Collinsella sp. | reverse complement strand
CGCGCGATGTCGGTATACACCAGATGCTTAAAGCCCAGCTCGGAAAGCTGCGCCACGGCATCGTCGAGCGCCACGCCCGCACCGTCACGCCAGCCGTTCACCTTGACCTGGCCGTCGCGAGCGGCGATGTCGGCCACGAGCAGTTCGCCAAAGCCTTGGGCCGCCACCTCGGCAAAACCCGGCTCGGTCACCAGCACGGTACCCAGTGCGATGCGGCGAGCACCGTAACCGGCCAGCTCGTCGATGCGCGCAAGCGAGCGAACGCCGCCGCCCACGTCCACGAACAGACCGTCGACGCCGCAGATGGCCTCGATCGCCGCCGAATTGGCAGCGCATGCGTCCTCGTCCTCGCCAAAGGCGGCGGACAGGTCGACGACGTGCACCCAGCTCGCGCCCTGCTCGGCAAAGGAGCGGGCAACGGCCACGGGGTCGTCGGAATATACCTTGCAGCGGCTCCGGTCGCCGCGCTCCAAGCGCACAACCTTGCCGCCGATCAAATCGATTGCGGGAAACAGGATCATCGGCCTACCTCCTCGACGATGTTGACGAAGTTCTTAAGGATGCGCTGACCCAGCGCGGAGGATTTCTCGGGATGGAACTGGCAGCCCCACACGTTGCCGTGACGCACGATGCACGGGAAACTCCGCGTATAGTGCGTGCGTGCCAGCACATCGGCGGCATCGGCGTCGTCGGCCACCGCATAGCTGTGGGTGAAGTACATGTTGGCACCCTCGGCAAAACCAGCGAGCAACGGATCGGCCGCGCCGGCGGGCGTCATGTGCACCTGGTCCCAGCCCACGTGCGGCACCTTCAGGCGGCTCGACTCCAGGCGTGTGCACGAACCGCGCATAATACCCAGGCCATCGACCCAGGGACCGCCAACCTGCTCGGAGGCGTTACCGTCGGCGACCGCGCCCTCGTCCGCGGGCACGCCCTCGTTGCCGCGCTCAAAAAATAGCTGAAGGCCCAGGCAGATGCCGAGCAACGGAGTTCCGGCGACGATGGCATCGAGTATCGCGTCCGCCTCGCCGCTCTGGCGCATAAAGGCGATCGCGTCATAGAACGCGCCCACGCCCGGAATGACCAGGCCGTCGGCGCGGCGGATCTGCTCCGGATCGTCCGACGTGCAGGCGGCGGCACCGGCGCGTGCAAGTCCGCGCACGACGCTCGACAAGTTGCCCTTGTGGTAGTCGACCACCACGATCTTCGGTTCGCCCACGCGACCCCTCCTCTTCTCATCATCCAAAACCACCACAAAGGGGACAGGCACTTTCGTGGTGGTTTTTGCCTTTGTGGCGGTTACAGCGAGCCCTTGGTGCTGGGAATGCCCTGCACGTGGGGATCGAGCTCGCAGGCGTGACGCATCGTGCGGCCCACGGCCTTAAAGGCGGCCTCGATAATGTGGTGCGAGTTGCCGCCCGCCAGCTCGCGCACGTGCAGCGTGAGCTTGGCATCGCGTGCAAAGGCATAGAAGAACTCGACGGCCAGCTCGGTATCAAAGCTGCCCACGCGCTCGGTCGGCACGGGCAGCTCGCAGTAGGCCTGGCCGCGACCCGAAATGTCCACGGCAGCCATCACGAGTGTCTCGTCCATGGCAATCGCTGCATCGGCAAAGCGTGTAATGCCCGCCTTGTCGCCCAGCGCCTGGCAAAACGCCTCGCCCAGCACAATGCCCGTGTCCTCGACGGTATGATGCGCATCGACCTCCACGTCGCCCACCGCGTGCACCGTCAGATCGAACAGGCCATGGCGGCCAAAAGCGTTGAGCATGTGGTCGAAAAACGGCACACCGGTCGAGATATCGCACACGCCGCTTCCATCCAGGTCGAGCTTTACGACAATGTCGGTCTCGCCCGTCTTGCGGGTCACCTCGGCATAGCGGTCCATCTACATCTCCTCCTTCACCAGCACGGCAAACGCGGCCAGCACCTCGTCGTTTTCCTGCGGGGTGCCTACGGTAATGCGCAGACAGTCCGCGAGCCCCGGCGCGTAACTAAAGTCGCGCACCAAAATCGAATACTCGTCGCGCAGACGCTCGCGCACGCGCGTGGCATGCGGCGTGCGCACAAGCACAAAGTTCGCCGCGCTCGGCCACGCCTCCACGGGCAGACCCTCGGCAGCCATCGCGCGCAGGGCACACAACTCGCGCTCGCGCTCGGATGCGACCTGTGCCACCACGGGCGCGTACGCATCGCGGGCACGCACGCAGGCAAGCGCCGCCGCCTGGCTCAACACGTTGACCGAATAGATCTGGCGAATCGCCGCGAACACGTCGATGACCTCGGGCGCCGCGATCACATAGCCCAGGCGCGTGCCGGCGGCGCCGAACGCCTTGGACAGTGTATGCAGAATCACCAGGTTAGGATGCTCGGCAATAAGGCCTTGCGCCGTAGTTGCCGCGCCAAACGAATCGTCGGCAAACTCCACGTAGGCCTCGTCGACCATGACCATGCCGGGGCAGGCATCGCACAGAGCCGCAACAAAGTCGAGCGGCGCCACGTCACCCGTGGGATTGTTGGGCGAGGTCACGATCGCCAGATTGCACTCGGGAGCCGCCGCAAGCACCGCCGCCTGGTCGAGCTCAAAGGTCGCCGGGTCGCGCCACACGTCGCGCACCTCGGTCTGGCACAGCGACGCAAAGAACGCATACTCGCTAAAGCACGGCGGGCAGTTGAGCAGGGTCCGCCCCGCGCCGCCAAACGCCAGCAGGAAGTTATAGAGTAGCTCGTCGCCGCCGTTGCCCACGCAGATGTTCTCGCGCGTCACGCCATGCCAGGCAGCAAGCTCGTCGCGCAGGTCGTTGGACATGGGATCGGGATAGCGGTTGAGCGGTGCGGCAGCCAAGGCCGCATCAACCGCCTCGCGCACGCCGGCCGGCACGGGATAGGTGTTCTCGTTGGCCGAAAGATTGATGCGCGTGGGCGTAAAGTTGGGATCGTAGGGCTCGATGCCGGTCAAGTAGGGCTGGACGAGCTCCTTCATGCGGGGCGTCAGCTCGGCCATATTAGGCCTCCTCGCCGGTCGCGCCAGCGGCACCGCCCGCAGCCGCCGCCAGGTCCACGCCCTCAGCAACCGTCGCCACGGCGTCGCCCGGCCAGGCGACCTTGGTCAGGTCGGCCGCAGCCAGTGACTCGGCACTCACGGCATCCTCGCCCTGCTCCAGCACGCGACGACGCAGGGCAGCAGAAAGCGCGTGCGCCCACAGGCCCTCGGCCTCGGCTAGACGCTGTGTGGCGGGAGCGTCAGAGAGCAGGCCCTCGGGCGTATAGCAAATGACGCTCGAGCGCTTAACGAACTCTTCGACCGAAAGCGGGTTGGAGAACATGGCCGTGCCGCCGGTTGGCAGCGTGTGGTTGGGACCGGCAACATAATCGCCGAGCGGCTCGGAGCTCCAAGCGCCCACAAAGACGGCGCCGGCGTTGCGAATACCGCCGAGCAGACCCATCGCATCCTTGCAGTGCAGCTCCAAGTGCTCGGGCGCCACGGTATTCACCGCCTCGACGGCGGCAGCCATGTCGGCGGCCACCACGATGGTGCCCTCATTGTCGAGCGAAGCACGCGTGATCTCGGCACGCGGCGACTGCGCCACCAGGATATCGATGCCTGCCTCGACCTCGCGCGCAAACTGCTCGTCGCAAGTCACCAGATAGCAGGCTGCCAGCGGATCGTGCTCGGCCTGGGCCATCAGGTCGGCCGCGACCACCATGGGCTTGGCCGTGGCATCGGCCAGCACGCAGACTTCGGAGGGGCCAGCGACCATGTCGATACCCACGTCGCCCGAGACAATCTGCTTGGCCGCAGCGACAAAGGCGTTGCCCGGGCCGGTGATCTTGTCGACGCGCGGAATGGTCTCGGTGCCGTACGCCAGCGCGGCCACGGCCTGAGCGCCACCCACCATATAGATCTCGTCCACGCCGCCGAGCTTTGCCGCGGCGAGCGTATACGGACTGATCAGGCCATCTTTCTGCGGCGGGGTCACCATGACCACGCGCTTGACGCCGGCAACCTTGGCGGGAATGGCATTCATGAGCACCGTGGAGGGATACTGCGCGCGACCGCCCGGCACGTAGATGCCGGCCGCCGCGAGCGGGGTCACCTTAACGCCGAGCATCGTGCCGTCCGGGCGCATGGTAAACCAGCTCTGCTCGACCTCGCGCTGGTGGAACTCACGAATCTGGCGCGCGGCCTTTTCGAGCGCCGCGACAAAAGCGGGATCGAGGCCTTCGAGCGCGGCATCGATCTGCTCCTGCGGCAAGCGGAAGCTCTGCAGCTCAACACCGTCAAAGCGCTGACAGTAATCGCGCACTGCGGCATCGCCGTTGGCGCGCACGTTGGCCACGATATCGCGGGCGGCGTCGACGATGTTTTGCGGCAGCACGCCCTTGCGGTTGAGCTGGTTGGTAACGAGGCGCTCACCGGGAGCAAGCTTGATGGTCTTCATATCGGTATCCCCTATCGGTCGAGGTT
>URDE01000128.1:0-4496 GCA_900546525.1 uncultured Collinsella sp. | reverse complement strand
CGTTCCTCAGGGCGCTCGTCCGAGAGGGCGGGATGCCGTTCGAGATGAGGGTCAAAACGCCGGCGCCCGACGGGGAGACGGCGAGATAGCCGGCAGGCCGGCATGTCAATCCTGGTCTAACAGAGCCAAACGATATGCCCTGGCGTTCCTTTACACGGCAATAGAGACCTCTTTTGGGCGCCCTGCCTTTGGAGCGTCGGCGAGTCGTGCCTCGATGGAAGCTTTGGACACCATACGCTTGGTGCCATCCTTCCATGAATCCAACAGTCCAGCATTTATCAATTGCGATACTCTTGCCGAGCTAACGCCAAGCACGCGCGCGGCATCCGCTGCGGTGACGGCGGGGATATCGTTGAGTTCGCGGCTGACGGCTACGGCGATAATCTTGCCGCCGTGTCGCGGCTCATGTCCGAAGTCCGGCGCAGGCAGGTCGACGCCGCCCATTAGGTGGTCATCGACCATGCATGCGAGAAAATCAGCGGCGCTTTCGACAGCGTCGTTTAGGTCGGAGCCAAACGTTCCTCCTCCGCCCAGCGAGCCACATGGCACGGCATCGACCATGCCGTCCGAATCAAAGAACTCAAATTCCCATACGTAAACCATGTAAGACCTCCCCTAAAAAGCGATGCGAAATGTGATGAGGATGAGCTATCGAAGTCCTGCCTGCCTTAGGATTCTTTTGGCAATTTGATCCTCAATCTCTCGGTGGCGTTTCACGAGCACGAGTTTATCTCCTTTGACGAACTTCTCGTGATTAGTGCCTCCTTTCGAGATGAAGCCGGCTTCTTCGAGGATGCGGATCAATTCGCGTCTCTGCATCTCAGCCTCTTTCAATGACTATATATTAGCACTTCCTAAGGGTTTTTTAGACTTAAATCTTGGCCATTACTAAGCCCTTGTTTTACTTCACCATCGTTGGATAACGGCTTATATTCCTTGCGGTATTAGTTTATTTGCTCGTGCGGACACGATTTGGTGCTCCGTGCGCGACCGCGAAAAGGGTTTGCGGTGACTAAAATGTGACCATAGAGACAGTTTTAGCGAACCCCGCGGGAGTGACGCGTATGGACAACAACACGCTGCTGTTCCAGGACAAAGGTTCGGGTAGGTTTAAAGACGTCAAGATCTACCCTAACCGCATTGAGGTACTCAAGAAGGGCACTTTTGGCGGCAAGCACACCGAGATTGTCTACCTTAAGGACATCACGGGGGTCAGCAGGATCAAGGGCCGCGACGTTTTCCTACGTAACAGGCTGTTGACTGCCTGTGTCTTTAGTCTGAGCAGCCGCTCCCAAGCTCAGGAGTTCGTGAATGCGCTGAACATGGTGATGTAGCCGATAACGGCGTTCGGGCTAAGGTAAAAATCGGGGCGCAGAACGGTATTCTGCGCCCCGATTGAGTTAATGCGCCCAAAAGACTGGCTTGCCTATTCGTTAACGTCCTCGGTATTGTTGCGGGCACTGGCAAGCATTGCCGCGCCAGCGACCGTTGTCGCCACGGCGGCAGCGGCGAGCCCGGCGGCGATGCCAGAGCCGTCGCCCGTGCCGGCGAGCTTCTCGCCCGAGCCCTTGCTCTTGTTGCCCTTGCCGTTCTTGTCGGCGCTGTCCGTGGTGGCATCGTTGCCGTTGCCGCCGCCGGTACCGTTGCCGGTGTCGCCCGCGTTGCCCGAAGTCATCACAGTAAAGCTTGCGGCTCCGTCGGTGGCAAGCGTGTAGTTTTGCGCCGCGTCGCCCAACAGGCCTTTCGCACGCACCCAATACGTCCCCGCGGCAAATGCCTCGCCCTCGGCCATCGCCGTTCCCGGAGCGCCGTTCGCGTCGTGCACAAACTCGAGCTGGGCCGTGCAGGCATCGGTTTCGAGCTTGCCCTCGAGTGATGCCGCAATCTTGGCGCGCACGTCTTCGCCGGCCTTAAGGCCTTCGAGTCCCTCAAAATGGGGCGTCAGCGCGCGTGGATTGATATCGATGGGCACGGAGCCCCGCAGCTCCGTAACGGTCTCGTTGCCCAGGGCGTCGACATCCACGTATTCGATGGCAAACGCGCTGCCAGAAGCGGCCACGTTGAGTACGTTGCTGCTGTCGACAAGGCGGAAATGGCCCTCGCCAACGGTCTTGCCATCTTGGAGCGAGGCATCGCTCAGCGAGTCTCCATACGTCATGTGCATGCGGTCCGGGAGGCAGCATGAAACTGTTGGCTTGTGCTTCGCGTCGTAATTGCGTTGGTAGATGCTCCGGGCCAGTGCCGAATCGACAAAGTCGGACGCGATAATGCCAACGTGCTTGAGGCAATCTGACTTTGTTTTATCGCTGCCGCTGGGATTGATGTACTGGCTCTTGTACAGATGCTCGTTGACCACTCGCGCCGCGGTAAAAGGATTGCTTCCTTGTTTGTAATTCGTGCAACTGGTGTAGTTGATAGACCAGCAGCGTTCCAGGACTTGCACCTTGGCGCCATCATTGTCCTCGACGTCCACCTTGTTGCGCGTGAGATTGGTCGTCTCTCGCAGCGCCATATCGACCCAGCTAATCTTGTCGGTTCCGGTGCATTCAAAATGGTCCTGGGCGTATACCTTGGTGCAATAGGGCTCTTTGTCGCCCGCATTGCCCGTAGTCTCAAAGCCTCGCGCGTCTTGGACGAGGCACATCGACTGCCCGGAATGCGCCTTGATTTTGTCGTCCCATTGGGTGAGATCGAGGCCCCACGTGTGGCTGCTTACGCTGTTGCCGGCGAGTACAAATCGACGCAGCAGGACGATCTTTCCGCGCACCTCGTTCAGTGTGGGGATTCGGCTCGACGTGTAGAACAGATCGGGATTATCGTGCATAACCTTGGCGAAAGCCGTCGTAACGCTTTCGTCGGTAGCCTCGTCGTTGCCTCGTGACGCAAGCATGATGAGCGCTTCTGACGGGTTTTCGTTCAAAAATGTTTTGAAGTAACCGATGACATCGGAGAGATGCATAAAGCCCCCGTCTTTTTTGAGCAGGTAGCATCTTCCATGGTCGATACCGGGGTCGCCGTTCTCGTCGTTCCTTCCGAGTCGGATATCAAAATAGCGAATGCCTTCGAGCAACTGCGTCGGGATGTAATCCTGCTGGCACTTTGCTTGTGAGGATTGGGGCTCGGTGTCGTTGTCCACGCTGCAGGTGCCCGAATCATGCGTGCCCGGGATACTCAGCTCGTCGAGGTACTTGTTGTCGTCGACGTATTTCATCCAGCATGGTCCGTCGACGTAGCTGCTATACGTGGTCCAGTCGATACTTCTAACTGTGGTATTGATCTTGCCCATGTCGTAACCGACAAGTTCTAGCTCCCACGGAATGCTCTTACTCTTATGGCAGATCTTATTGTTGTCCTGGTCTTTGCCGTCCGATTCTATTGCCAGGTACTTAATGTCTTTTTTCTCGGTTTCTTTCTCGACCGTGCGGTCTCGAATGATATAGGTTCCGTTTGATTGACGTTCGAACGCAAAAGCGCGGCTGGGCTTGTTGTCATACTCGCCGCCCCATACGTGGATGACCTTTCCATCTTTGTCCGAGTCGTCGTCGACCGACCAAATGCTGTAGCCCGTCTTTTTATGCTCTTCGAAATTGAGCAAGGTGCGGATAGCATACCAGTTTGTATCGTCATTCTTGGTCGTTACGTTCTCAAGGATGAGCTTGCTGGACGTGCCGTCGTTAAACAGGTGGCAGACGTTGCCGCGAACGTTGCCGTCTTGGTTGACGCTCGCGGTGCGAAAATAGCCCGCGGGGCGAAGGCGAATGACGAAATTGTCGAGGCTGTCCGACGGTGCGGGTGTGTTGTCTGCAAATGCCGTTCGCAGGGGAATGCCCGGCGCTGCGGTTTCAGGCAGGCTTGCAAGTGGTGACAACGCCGCAAGCCCTAGGCCCAGCGTAAACGCTCGGCGGCTGATGGCATGGTGTTCGGTCATATCTCCTCCGTTCGCAGGGTGCGGTTATGCACTTGTTTTGGTCACTATACTGCCCAGATGTTTAAAGACGCCGGTTTAAATTGCCTGCGCGGCGCTATAAATCGGCGGGCGGACGTGTTGGGGCACTTGTCTATTTGTGCTGTTATCACGTCTGGGATGGTTTTGGAGCCCGGCATCCTGCGTTCGTCGGCTACCGGCATAAGAATGGGGAGGGTCGGCTTACCGGCCCTCCCTGGGTACGAAGCGCTGGGATACCGTCGCTTGTTTGCACTGCGTCCGTGTTTCCCGTTGTGCTCGCCAGTCGCTTAGCGCTTGATCTCGATATCCTCGAGCTTGACGTCCATGGCCTCGGTCTTGGCCTTGGCGATGTCGTCGGCAAACTCCAGAGACTTCATCATGGTCTCGACGGCGTCCTTGTGCTCCTCGACATTGTCGATACGTACGTACACACTGCCGCCGTCAACGTCAGTGAAGTACTCGGTCGTCACGCCGCCCGAGTGCGTAAAGTAGGCGCTGCGCCAGGTCTTGCCGTTGTACTTAACGGGATCGCTCTCGGTCCATCCGGAGT
>URDE01000127.1:0-4530 GCA_900546525.1 uncultured Collinsella sp. | reverse complement strand
TCCTCGGTAACCTTGAGGTTGTGCTTCTTCTCCTCGGTCTTCTTCTTTTTGCCAAAGAAGCCCTTCTTTTTTGACTCGTTGTTGGGATACACCTTCTGAACATGTTTGAGAACGATCTCGGCCATGTCTCTACCTTTCGATACGCGGCGCCGCGATGAGGGACGCCGCCAAAACTTGCAAAACAGTTACGGCATCAGCCCTTGACGGCACCTGCCACCACACCGTCGATGATGTACTTCTGGCAGAGGATGTACATGATGACGATGGGGATAACGACCATCATGATGCAGGCCATCATGGGGCCGAGCTCGACGTGGCCGTAGCCGCCGCGGAAGTACTGGATCAAGATAGGAATGGTCTTGTACTTGGTGGAGTCGAGCGTAAGGTAGGGCAGCAGATAGTCGTTCCAGACCCACATGGTCTCGAGGATGCCGACCGAAAGATAGGTGGGCTTCATGATGGGAAGGACGATCTTAAAGAACACCTGGACCGGGTTGCAGCCATCAATCATGGCCGCCTCCTCGATCTCGAGCGGGATGTTCTTTACAAAACCGGCGAACATAAAGACCGCCAGGCCCGCGCCAAAGCCGAGGTAGATAAAGCAGATGTTGAACGGCGTGTTGAAGCCGATGCGGTCCGCCAAATTGGACAGCGTGAACATGAGCATCTGGAACGGCACGACCATCGAGAACACGAACAGGTAATAGAAGAAGTTCGAGATCTTGTTGTTGACACGAACCACGTACCAAGCGCACATGGAGCAGCACACCAAGATCAGCACGACCGACGTGACCGTGATGATGAGCGAGTACATAAATGCCGAGGCAAAGCCCTGCTCGTTAAGGGCGTGCATGTAGTTTGCGAGGCCGTTGAACGTCTCGGGCGTGAGCAGATCGAATGCCGTGGTGGTGCTGATTGCGGTCGCTTTCTTAAAAGAATTAAGCGCAATCATGAACACGGGGTAGATCCACGCGAGCGACAGGATCGTAAAGAAAATCGAGAGCGCGCGGTTGATAACCTTATCGCGTTTCATTACTGCTGCACCTCCTTGGACCTCGTGGCCTTAAGCTGGATCATGGAGATGGCCACGACCAGGATGCAGAAGATAACCGCCTTGGCCTGACCAATGCCCTGCCATGCGATACCGGCACGCGAATAGAACGTGTTGTAGATGTTCAGGGCGAGCATCTCGGTGGAGTGCGCGGGGGCGCCGCCGGTAAGGGCGAGGTTCTGGTCGAACAGCTTAAAGCCGTTGGTGATGGACAGGAACAGGCAGATGGTGATGGTCGGCATCAGGTTAGGGATCTTAACCTTCCAAAACGTCTGCCATGCCGTAGCGCCGTCGACCTTGGCGGCCTCGATGTAGTCGGACGGAATGGACTGCAGACCAGCGATGTAGATGATCATCATGTAGCCGACCTGCTGCCACAGGGTCAGGATGATAAGGCCCCAGAAGCCAGCAGCAGAGTTAAGAGCGATGAGCTGGGCGCCCACGTTGGAGAGCAGGCAGTTGATCAGAATCTGCCAAATGTAGCCCAGCACGATGCCGCCGATCAGGTTAGGCATAAAGAAGATCGTACGGAAGATGTTGGTGCCTTTGAGCGCCTTGCGGGTGAGCGCCTGCGCAATGGCCAGGGCGATCACGTTGATGAGCACCGTCGACAGGAAGGCAAACGCCACGGTAAAGAAGAACGACGTGGAGAACTGCGGATCGGACAGCGCGCGCACGTAGTTCTCGATACCGACAAAGTGCGCGTTACTAATGATAATAAACTGGCAGAACGAGAGATAGAAGCCCTGGATAAAAGGGATCACGAACCCGATCATAAACGCCAGGCACGTGGGCAGCATAAAGAGCGGCCACCAGCGCTTGAGTGCTTTGCCCATAAAAGGGTCCTTTCAATATGCAGGGGGCGGGCAAACCAACGTCTGCCCGCCCCCTGTCGCTAATCAGATAGCTTGGGCAGCAACTGCTTACTCGGAAGCGGCCTTCTCGGTCTTCCAGCCATCGACGAAGGCGTTCTTGACGCCGTCCCACTTGGTGTTATCGGCAGCGTAGGCAATCAGAGCCTGCTTGAGGTTCTTCTTCCACTCCTCGGAGGGAATGTAGACGAAGTCCCAAGCGACGGTCTTCTTGCCGTCCTTGGCCATGGCAACGGCCTGCTGCGAGAAGACGTTGGTAGTCTCCTTGGCGCTCTTGAACGGAGCGGTCAGACCCATCTTGTCGGCGATGATGCTGGTCGGGGTGTCAGCGGTGACGCACCAATACATGAAGTCCTCGGTGGCCTTCTGGGCATCCTCGGAAGCCTGGGAACTGACGCACCAGTAGTTCTCGCCGCCGGAGCACAGGCCCTGGTTCTCCTCGCCGTCAACACCGATGTAGATCGGCATCATGCCAATCTGATCGTCGGTCATGCCGGCCTTGACGAGGTCAGAGTAGGCCCAAGAGCCGTTCTGGTAGAAGACGGCCTTGCCGGTTGCGAACTCGTTGGTGGCGTCGTCGCCGGTCTTGGAAGCAAGCTGCGAAGGATCGCAGGTGGAGTCGGTGATGTACAGGTCGAAGATCTGCTTGTAGTTGTCGAGGAACTCACCCTTGATCTCGTCGTCCTCCTGGTTGTGCTCCTTCTCAAACTCGTAGTAGAGCGGCATGTTGGCAAGGTGGGTGGTGTAGCGCCAGCTGGAGGAGTCGTCCATGCCGGCGGAAGTGAAGGCACCCTCAACACCAAGCTCGTCCTTGCGGGCCTGGATGTCGTCGGCACAAGCCTTCAGCTTGTCGAAGGAGTTGATGTCCTCGGCCTTGTAGCCAGCCTTCTCGAGCAGCTGCTTGTTGTAAATAATGCCGAAGCTCTCCTGAACCCAGTCGATGCACACATCCTTGCCGTCGGACTGCAGAGCCAGGGAGTCGTCAATGAGCTCACCGCGGAGCTTGGTATCGGACAGGTCGGCGCAGTAATCCTTCCAGTTCTTAAGACCGGTGGGGCCGTTGACCTGGAACAGGGTCGGAGCGGAGCTCTTGGACATCTCGGACTTGAGCTTCTCCTCGTAGGTGTTGGAGGCGGCGGTCACGATCTTGACCTCGACGCCCTTCTCCTTCTTATAGGCCTTGGCGATCTCCTTCCACTCCTTGTCGACCTCGGGCTTGAATTGGAGGAAGTAGACCTCGGCAGCGTCACCAGAAGCAGAGGAGCCGGAGCCGGCGGAGCCACCGCAGCCCACGAGACCCAGACCAAGAACCGCAGCCGCGGAACCAGCAAAGCCCAGGAACTGCCTTCTGCTCATTTCGTTCTTCATTACAATCCACCCTTTCACACCGTGGCGGCACCCTTTGCCGCCGCCTTCGGAGATTGGCTCGGGGACTTTGCCCCTTTTGCTGATTTGTACGATACGCTATTTGGCTACTTGTTTGAACAAGTATTACTAGAGCGGTAGAAAAACTTCGGTGAACGGTAATTTCAACTTGATACTTGACAAGTTTTGTATAAACAATTAATTGTTACCAAATGCAGAGAAAACGCCCGGTCAAGCCGATGCATCGTCGGTTTGACCGGGCGCTTTCGCTTTGAGGGCATGAGTCTCGTCAGGCTGCGAGCTGGCCGGCTATCGCTTGGAGTTGACGCGGTAGTGGAAGATCTCGGGGTGTGTGCGAGTGTGCGTCACCTCAAACAAGATGCCATCCGAGGTGTACGACTGGCTCTCCATGACGGCAACGCAGTTGTATTTGCCGAGGTCAAGATAGCTGCAGTCCTCATCGTTGGCGAGCTCGACACTCACCGTACGACGGCTCGCCATCACTTTGACACCGCGCTTGTGCTCCAGATAGCCGTAAATAGAATCTGCCGCGATCTCGGGGGTCAGGCCCTTGGCGATCGACTCCAAAAAGTAGCCATGGTCTACTTGGCGCGCATTGCCGTTAAGGCTTCGGACGCGCACCACGCGAATCAACTGCTCACCTGTCTTAAATCCCAAGCGTCGAGAAAGTTGCTCGGTGCACACCAGATGTTCAAAAGACTTGACCTCGGTCGAAGCAACGGCATTGTTGCGTTTTGCGAACTCGCCAAACGACTCAACCTCTTCGAGTGCGCCCAACATGTCGGTTTCGCCCTTAAGCCAAATAACGCGCACGCCCTTGCCGTGTATGGGCTGCACAAACATCCCGTCGGCCAGCATGCTCAAAGCGCGGCGGACGGTATTGCGCGTGCAGCCAAATTCCGCGGTCAGCTCGGCTTCGGTTGGCAGCATCTCCTGAAACGCATAGGTCCCGTTAATGATGCGCGAGCGTATTTCTCGGTAGATTCCTTCGTATATCGCTTTTGGCATGACTTCACCTCTAATGAATATGTATGGCTAGGCAGCATAGCATTTCTTAAAGTTGTTTAAACCGATTATCGGCAAAGCGACAGGATTTAACCGTTGACGGTTTCTGTCGCGCCCAAACCGGTTTCGCTCAAAACTGCCGGTACGACAATCGTCTGGTCCTCTACAATGAATCCATTGTTTAAACGTTTCACCACGCGCAACGCGCCTCGATAT
>URDE01000126.1:0-4591 GCA_900546525.1 uncultured Collinsella sp. | reverse complement strand
CGGTGATGACGATGCGGGAGGACGAGATCTCGGCCATGGGAAACCCTTTCGCGTGGTTGCGGCGCGCGGGGGCGCTCCGCTACGGTACAGTGTTCATCATTGTACCTGTCTGGCGCCAAAAGGGGCACCCTTGCTGCGGCGTTACACGTCTGCAACATGGGTGGAGGTTCGATGGGGTGCGTGCTCGCTGCGGTTGGGCATATCGCACAGCGCAAAGACCGTGAACCTTTTGTGGGACACTCGACGCCGTGGTACCATAGCCAAGTTTGTTGTCTTGGTCGGAAACCAAGACGCCTTATGCGCTGATCGGTAACCAGCGCCTGACCAATAAGGAGTCCTACCATGAAGCAGGGTATCCATCCCCAGTATGTCGAGTGCACGGTGACGTGCTCCTGCGGCAACACCTTCAAGACGCACGCTACCGTGTCCGAGATGAAGGTCGAGCTTTGCAACGAGTGCCACCCGTTCTACACCGGCCAGCAGAAGTTCGTCGACACCGGTGGACGCGTCCAGCGCTTTGCCGACAAGTTCGGTGGCGCCGCTGCCGCCCAGCTCAAGAAGGCCGAGGAGGCCAAGGCTGCCAAGGCCGCCAAGGCTGCTGAGGCCGAGGCCGCTCGCAAGGCCGCCGCTGAGGCTAAGGCTGCCGAGAAGGCCAAGCGTGCCGCTAAGTTTGCCGAGGAGGCTGCCAAGCAGGCCGCCGAGGCTCCCGCAGAGGCTCCCGTCGAGGAGGCCGCTGCCGAGGCCGAGACCACCGAGGCTGCTGAGTAAAAAGCTCGCCGCGGAAACACTCGCATTCATGGCATTAGGGCCGCGCATCCATTTGGGTGCGCGGCCCTTTTCTTTTTATTGGTGCAAGCTAACCCGTCCCCATTGCACCAGGTTGGTGCGTAAGGGACGGGTCAGCTTGCACCAAATGGCAGAGAGACAGCGTTTTCCCAGATAAAAGCTGCCAAAATAAACCAGTCCCATTTTGGTGGGGTGGTCATAGTTATTACGTGGCGGTTGAGGTCGACCGCATAGGCGGCGCCTTGTTTGGCTAAAGTACAAATATCTGTGTTTAACTCGTCCAAGGTTTCATGCCGCGGGCGATGGCCAAAAGGAAAACCACATGGGATTCATGTCAAAGCTGCTGTCCTTTGGATCCGATAAGGACCTGAAGCGCTACTACAAGATCGTCGACAAGATCAACGGTCTTGAGCCCCAGTTTGAGAAGATGACCGAGGAGGAGCTCCGCGCCCAGACCGATAAGTTCCGTGAGCGCTACGCCAACGGCGAGTCGCTCGACGACATGCTCCCCGAGGCCTTTGCCACCGTGCGCGAAGCTTCCAAGCGCACCATGGGCATGCGTCACTTTGATGTACAGCTCATCGGCGCCATGGCGCTGCACGAGGGCCACATCGCCGAGATGAAGACCGGCGAAGGCAAGACCCTCGTCTCCACGCTGGCCGGCTATCTCAACGCTATCGCCGGTAAGGGCGTGCACGTCGTCACCGTCAACGACTACCTGGCCAAGCGCGACTCCGAGTGGATGGGTCGCATCTACAAGTATCTGGGCATGACCGTCGGTCTGCTGCAGAACAACATGCCGCTCGAGCTTAAGCGCCCAGCCTACCAGGCCGACGTCACGTACGGCACCAACTCCGAGTTTGGCTTCGATTACCTGCGCGACAACATGGTCACCCGTCCCGAGCAGCGCGTGCAGCGCGGCCACAACTACGCCATCGTCGACGAGGTCGACTCCATCCTGATCGACGAGGCCAGAACGCCGCTCATCATCTCGGGCGCCGGCACCAAGTCCGCCAGCACCTACAAGGACTTCGCGCGCGCCGTGCGCGGCCTTGAGCGCGGCGAGGACGTCTCGCACGACATGCTCACCGCCACCGAGGACGTGGAGCCCACGGGCGACTTCGTCATGGACGAGGCCAAGCACACCATCGCCGCCACCGAGCGCGGCCTTAAGAAGATTGAGCGCCGCCTGGGTATCGATGACATCTATGCCGATCTCTCCGGCCAGCTGGTCAACCACCTGCAGCAGGCGCTGAAGGCCCAGTACATGTTCCACCGCGACAAGCAGTACGTGGTCACCAACGGCGAGGTCAAGATCGTCGACGAGTTCACCGGTCGTATCATGGAGGGTCGCCGCTATTCCGAGGGCCTGCACCAGGCCATCGAGGCCAAAGAGGGCGTGCTCGTGCGCGAGGAGAACCAGACCCTTGCCACCATCACCCTGCAGAACTACTTCCGCCTGTATGACAAGCTCTCCGGCATGACCGGTACGGCGCTCACCGAGGATGCCGAGTTCCGCGAGATCTACAAACTGCCCGTCGAGGTCATTCCCCCCAACAAGCCCGTGCAACGTGTTGACCACGAGGACCTGGTCTACCGCACCATCCAGGCCAAGTACAACGCCGTTGCCGACGACGTTGAGCGTCGTCACGCCAAGGGCCAGCCGGTCCTGGTGGGCACCGTCTCCATCGAGAGCTCCGAGAAACTGTCCGCCGCCCTCACTAAGCGCGGTATCGCGCACGAGGTCCTCAACGCCAAGCACCACGAGCGCGAGGCCCATATCGTGGCCCAGGCTGGTCGCTATGGCGCCGTGACCATCGCTACCAACATGGCCGGCCGTGGTACCGACATCTTGCTGGGCGGCAACCCCGACGAGCTGGTGCGCGAGCGCCTGGAGTACGAGGGCCTGACCATGGAGGACGTGACGCCCGAGCAGCTCGAGCAGTTTAACGCCGAGGCCAAGGAGACCTGTAAGGCCGAGCGCGAGCGCGTGCTTGCCGCCGGCGGCCTGACCGTCATCGGCACCGAGCGCCATGAGTCCCGTCGTATCGACAACCAGCTGCGCGGCCGTTCCGGCCGTCAGGGCGATCCGGGCGAGACCCAGTTCTACCTGTCGCTCGAGGACGACCTCATGCGCCTGTTCGGCGGCGACAGGATGGACCGCGTCTCCAAGATGATGGTCACGGCCGACATGGGCGACGACATGCCCATCCAGCACAAGATCATCTCCAAGGCCGTCGAGAGTGCCCAGCACAAGGTCGAGAGCATCAACTTCTCCATGCGTAAGAGCGTCCTCGAGTACGATGACGTCATGAACAAGCAGCGCCAGGTCATCTACGCCGAGCGTAACAAGATTCTGGATGGCAAGGACCTGACCGACCACATCACTGAGGTCATGCACGACACGGTGTACCGCTGCGTGCAGGAGTTCTGCACCAAGGACAGCCACGAGGGTGAGCGCGATCTTGAGGGTCTGCGTAAGTGGGTCGTCGAGCTGACTGGACATATCGATACCCCTCAGTTCCCCGACGAGGACTTTGAGGCCCTGGCCGCCGATGTCCTGGCTTATGTTGAGAAGTGCTACAACATGAAGGCCGAGCGTCTGGGCGAGGATCTGATGCGCGAGCTCAATACCCAGGTCATGCTGCGCGTCATCGATACGCGTTGGATGAACTACCTGCAGGAGATGGACTACCTCAAGACCGGTATCGGCCTGCGCGGCTTTGGCCAGCGCGACCCGCTGGTTGAGTACAAGACCGAGGCCTACGGCGCGTTCCAGATACTCGTCGATACCATGTACGAGGATTACCTGCGCACTGTTCTGCGCATTGAGATCAAGGCTGCCCCGCAGGCTGTGGAACACAAGGAGGAGCCCGCTCTTAAGGGTGCGCGCTTCTCTGGTCCCGCCGAGGTCGATGGCGACAACAGCGATTCGGTGCTGCGCAAGCAGGCTCAGGTGCAGGCCCGTACCGCCGTCCAGGGTGGTCCGGCTGCCGTTAACAACGGTGGCAAGGTAACGACCTACCGCAAGTCCGAGAGCGATGACCCCTATGTCAACGTTGGCCGCAACGACCTGTGCCCTTGCGGTAGCGGTAAGAAGTTTAAGTACTGCCACGGCAGGAATCGTTAATGGCCGAGACTTTAGAGGTAACGCCCGCCGAGTTGGACGCGTTTGCGGACCGACTCGGCGAGGTCGAGTCGTACCTCCATTTGGACGAGAAGCGCACCCGCGTAACGGAGCTCGAGGCCAAAAGCGTCGCCCCGGGCTTTTGGGACGACGCCGATGCCGCTCGCGCCACGATGGAGGAGATTGCGCGCGCCAAGGAGGACATCGCCGCCGTGGATACCGCGCGCGGTGAGCTTTCCGATGCTCGTGCCGCGTTGGAACTTGCCGAGGAAATGGGCGATGACCCCGATGCCGCTGCGCTGCGTGAGGAGGCTGCCTCCACGGCGGAGCACCTGTCCCGCGCCATCGACGAGCTTGAGCTTGCGAGCTGGTTTACCGGCGAGTTCGATCACGGCGACGCGATTGTGACCATCAAGCCCGGACAGGGTGGCTTGGAGGCCCAGGACTGGACCTTCATGCTCTTTAAGATGTACATGAAGTACTGCCAGCGCCGCGGTTGGAAGGTCACCATCAACGATTGCCCCGCGGCCGAGGTCATCGGTATCGATCGTGCGACCTTTACCGTCGAAGGCAAGGATGCCTTTGGCATGCTTCGTGCCGAGGCCGGTGTTCACCGCCTGGTGCGCATTAGCCCCACCGACGACAAGAAGCGCCGCCAGACTACGTTTGCCGGCGTCG
>URDE01000125.1:0-4729 GCA_900546525.1 uncultured Collinsella sp. | reverse complement strand
TGCGTGCCATGGAGGCGCTGGGGGTGGAGCCTGCCGAGTGCCTGGTTATCGAGGATTCGCCTTTGGGCATCGAGGCTGGTAAGCGCTCCGGCGCCTGCGTCCTGGCGCTGCGTCCGCACGAGGGTGTCAACCTCGATCAATCGCGAGCCGATTCCGTTATCGATAATCTGACCGACATTTTGGCCGCTTTGTAGCGTCAATCCGCCGCGAGAAGCACTGATTCACGCGTCTTTTGCTGCGGATTGGCTTAATTTGTCATCTATTTGGATCCGTTTGGCTTCGATTCGGACTAAGTGAGTAGACTTTTTGATGCAAGACGAGCACAAAGCGCATCTGCTCTAGTAAAACCGCAGGTCACAGGGGTGGCGGTTTTGGGTGTGCTCTGCAGGTCGCGTAAAGTCTACTCACTTGTAATTTGGGCCTTTGGTCGTGGGGTTGCTGGTCCCGCTTTGGTTGTCGAGAGAGGGTGAATTGAAGCGCCCCCGCACGCTCCATGCTACAATCGCGGACATACCCCACAACTACATCTGCCTTCGAAAGGAGCCTGCGTGGCGAACGCCATCGATCAGCTCACGGACCGCGTGCTCGTGCTCGGCCGCCTCACCATCGTCCGCCGCGCCATCACCGCCGTGGCGGTCACCATTTCCGCCGTTCTCCAGACATTCCTGATCCAGGCGTTCATTCGGCCCGCCGACCTGCTTCCGAGCGGTCTCACCGGCGTCGCGGTCCTGCTCGATCGCGTTACCTCGCTCGGCGGCGTTCACATCGACATCTCGCTCGGTATGCTTGCGCTCAACATCCCCGTGGCGCTCCTATGTTGGAGCGGCATTAGCAAACGCTTCGTCATCTTCTCGATGATGCAGGTCGTGCTCTCGTCGCTGTTCCTCAACGTCTTTCACTTCGCCCCGTTTTTGGGCGACAAGATCATGCTCATCATTTTTGGCGGCGTGGTCTCGGGCCTGGGCGCTGCCATCGCGCTCAAGTCCGGCGCATCCACCGGCGGCACCGACTTTATCGCGCTGTGGGTCTCCAACCACACGGGCAAGACCATCTGGGGCGTCATCTTTGGTTTCAACTGCTTTATCCTGGCGATCTTTGGCTTTATGTTTGGCTGGGACAATGCGGCGTACTCCATCGTGTTCCAGTTTATTTCGACCAAGACCATCGACAGCTTCTATCGTCGGTACGACCGCGTGACGCTGCAGATCACGACGCGCAAGGCAAACGAGGTCATGACCGCCTATGTTGACCATTTTCAGCACGGCATTAGCTGCGCCGAGGTCATCGGCGGATACAGCCGCGAGAAGATGTACCTGCTGCACGCCGTTGTCTCGACCTACGAGAGTCAGGACATTATCAAGCTGGTGTGCGACATTGATTCCGGCGCCGTGATCAATGTGTTTCACACGCTCAACTTTGTGGGCGGCTGGTGGGGCGGTCATGTCGACGAGCCCATGCCCACGGCCGTACCTGATCCCGACAAGCCCGCGCGCATGGCCAGCAGGCAGGCGCGCCTCAGCGAGCAGGACAGCCTGCAGCAGGACGACGGCAGGTAGGGTATTGGCATTTTGCCGGCCTGGCGCAACCCTTCCGTATGAGCCCCTCGAAAGCCTCGCTGCTTTCGAGGGGCTTTCGTTTTCCCAGATAAAACCTACCAAAATGAAGCTGTCGCTTTTTGGTAGGGAGGGTGTATCGTTTTATCATTATGAGGTAACATGAAACTAGACGTTATATACGTATTAGTTATTTCGATATTTCGATAAGAGTGATCAGATATGCCCGCGCCCAAAAATGCACCGCTTTACCAGCAGATTTACGACGAGATCAAGGATGCGATCGAGAAAGGTGTTTATGCACCCAAGGAGCGTATTCCGTCCGAGCTTGAGCTAGCCGAGCAGTACGACGTGAGCCGCATTACGGTGCGCCGCGCCGTCGAGGAGCTGTGCTCCGATGGCTACCTGGTTAAGCAGCAGGGCCGTGGCACCTTTGTCTCCACGCCGCACATCAATCGCCAGTTTCACGCCTCGACGTTGCAGACGTTTACCGCGCTGTGTGCCGGCAATGGCATGAAGGCCGGTGCGCACGTGATCGATCGCCAGATTGTGCCGGCGCGCCAAAACGAGATGGAGTTCTTTGGCCTGCAGAAGGATGCGCTGCTGCTGCATATCAAGCGCGTGCGTACGGCCGACGGCGAGCCCATCTTTGAGGAGAACATCTTTGTGCCGTTTGACGCCTACCGTGAGCTGTTGACGGCCGATCTTGAGGACAAGTCGATTTTTGCCGAGGTCGAGCGTGTTGGCGGAACGCCGATTGTCTCGGTTGGCTACCGCACGGTCGAGGCCGTTCGTGCCAATACCGAGCAGGCAGCCGAGTTGGGCATTGCTCCGCACGATCCGCTGCTCAACCTGCGTGCCAGCTTTACCGGTCCCAATGGCGAGCCGGTTCTAATGGGTAAGCAGTACTACGTGGGTAGCCGCTACGTCATGGTTATGTAGCTCTAGTTGCGCGGTTTTCCAAACCGCGTAACGGCTCGACGCTGCGCCTTTGGTTCCGCCGTTCTAACGAACGGCGGACCGGCCGACGCTGCAAACGCCTCTAAGCGGCAATCTGCAGAATGAGCGTGGATAATCTCCCGTTTTTGGCTCAATGGTGGGTCCAAAGTGGGAGATTATCCACGCTCATCAGGAAAGTGTCCAAAAATCCACGCTCGTTCGCCTTGGATTACGTTGCCCGTGGCCGATGACGGCGCGGCACCGGTCCGCGTGGCGGCGTATAATCGGCGGCAGATGACTTAGACGTTAGGAAACCATGACCGATAGCATGCAGCAGATGGCGCTCGACACGCTCGGCGCCTATTTTGGCTACACCTCGTTTCGCCCGGGACAGGACCGCATGGTCGATGCGATCCTTGCCGGTCGCGATGCGCTGGGCGTTATGCCCACGGGCGCCGGCAAGTCCATTTGCTACCAGGTGCCCGCGCTCATGCTGCCCGGCATCACCTTTGTGGTGAGTCCGCTGCTGTCGCTTATGGAGGACCAGACCCGTGCGTTGCTCGCGGCGGGTGCGCGACCCAGCTATCTCAACTCCAGCCTTACTCCGGCCCAGCAAAACACTGTGCTCAAGCGGGCGCGCGAAGGCCGCTACCAGCTTATGTACGTGGCGCCCGAGCGCTTGCTTGAGCCGCGTTTTTTGGCCTTTGCGCAGGAAGCTGCGGCCGAAGGCGGCATCGGCGTGCCGCTCGTGGCCATTGACGAGGCCCACTGCGTGAGCCAATGGGGCCAGGATTTCCGCCCCGCCTACCTGCAGATTCGCGAGTTCATCGATTCCCTGCCGCAGCGCCCTATCGTGGCAGCCTTTACCGCTACGGCGACCGAGCGTGTGCGCGCGGACATTCAGCAAATGCTCGGCCTGCAAAACCCCGCGACGGTGGTGACGGGCTTCGATCGCAAGAACCTCTACTTTGGTTGCGAGGAGATGGGCGACAAGGCCAAGGCCGCCTGGGTGCGCGACTATGTGATTGCGCATTCGGGCGAGAGCGGCATCGTGTATTGCTCGACCCGCAAGACGGTCGATGCGCTGGCAGGCGAGCTTGCCGAGGCACTGGGCCCCAGCGGCATTCGCGTGGGTCGCTACCATGCCGGCATGGGCAACGACGCCCGCCGCCAGAGCCAGCGTGCCTTTATCGACGACGACATTCAGGTGATGGTTGCCACCAACGCCTTTGGCATGGGCATCGACAAGCCCAACGTGCGCTACGTGATCCACAACAACGTGCCCGAGAGCATCGAGGCTTACTACCAGGAAGCGGGCCGCGCCGGCCGTGATGGCGACCCGGCAAGCTGCCACTTGCTGTGGAACGGTAACGATTTTCGCATGCGCCGCTTTTTAATCGACCGCGGCGATGCCGCCGATGAGGCACTCGACGACGAGCAGCGCGCGTGGGCGCTCCAGAACCGCTACCGTCTGCTCAGCCAGATGGAGGGCTACTGCAATACCACCGGCTGCCTGCGCGAATATATGTTGCGCTACTTTGGCGACGAGGCCGCGGCCGAGCATGCTGCCGCGGCTGGTGCGGGCGCCACCGCCACGGACGAGGCCGAGGGCTGCGGCAACTGTAGCAACTGCCTCACGCAGTTCGAGGTCGAGGACGTCACCGATATGGCCCGCGCCGCTGTGCGCTATGTGGCCACGCGACCCATGCGCTTTGGCAAGTCGCTCATCGCCGACGTGCTCCACGGCGGCAACACCGAGCGCATTCGCCAGATGCATCTGGACGAGGACCGCGGCTACGGTGAGCTGTCGAGCGAATCGGTCGGGCGCATCAAGGACATCATCGGCCAGCTGTGCGGCCGCGGTTACTTGGCCGCCTCGCAGGGGCAGTACCCGGTCGTGGGGCTGGGCCCGCGTGCCGCCGAGGTCGAGGATGAGGCGTTTGCCTTTACCGTTAAGCGTCGTGCGTCCAAGCGCAAGGCCTCGGCCCGTGCCCGCCGCGCGGTGGATCTGCTGCGTGAGGAGGCCGAGCTAGATCAGCGCCCGCGCGTGGGTGACGATGCCGAGCTGTTCGAGCGCCTGCGTGCCCTGCGCAAGGAGATTTCGACCGAGCTGGAGATGGCGCCGTACATGGTCTTCTCTGACAAGGCCCTGCGCGGCCTGTGCCGCCTACGACCTCAGACACGCGACGAGCTTATCCAGGTCAACGGTATTGGCGAGAAAAAGGCCGATGCCTTTG
>URDE01000124.1:0-4781 GCA_900546525.1 uncultured Collinsella sp. | reverse complement strand
GACGTCTTTGAGCTTGCCCACCTGTCCTTTGCACACGAGGAGGATGTCCCCGAGCTCGACGTGATCCCGCTGTTCGAGCAGCTCGAGGACCTCGAGGGCTGCGTCGACGTGCTCGACCAGATGCTTACGCTGCCTGTGGTGCAAAAGCGCCTTGCCCAGACCAACCGCCGCATGGAGGTCATGCTGGGCTATTCCGATTCCTCCAAGGATGCCGGTCCTACCACGGCCATGCTCGCGCTGCACTCCGCGCAGGAGCGCATTGCCAAGTGGGCCGAGAAGAACGATATCGACCTGGTGCTCATGCACGGTCGCGGCGGTGCCGTGGGCCGTGGCGGCGGCCCGGCCAACAAGGCCGTGCTGGCGCAGCCCAAGGGTTCGGTCAACTGCTTCTTTAAGCTCACCGAGCAGGGCGAGGTCATCTTTGCCCGTTACGGCAACCGCACGCTGGCTCAGCGCCATGTTGAGTCCGTTGCCGCCGCAACGCTTTTGCAGTCGGCCCCGAGTGTCGAGAAGACCAACACCGAGACCACGCAGAAGTTCTGGGATATGGCCGAGAAGCTTAACGCCGCAAGCCACGAGCGCTATCTGGACCTGCTGAACACCGAGGACTTTACACCGTGGTTCTCGACCGTGACGCCGCTGACCGAGGTCGGTCTGCTGCCGATTGGCTCGCGTCCCGCCAAGCGCGGCTTGGGCGCCAAGTCGCTCGACGACCTGCGTACCATTCCGTGGATCTTCAGCTGGAGCCAGGCGCGCATCAATCTGGCCGCTTGGTACGGCCTGGGCACCGCCTGCGAGCAGTTGGGCGATCTTGACCAGCTTAAGGCTGCCTACCAGGAGTGGCCGTTCTTCCGTACCTTTATCGACAACATCGAGATGTCGATCGCCAAGACTGACCAGCGCATCGCCAAGATGTATCTGCACCTGGGCGATCGCCAGGATCTGTCCGAGAAGGTCTTCACCGAGATGCAGCTCACGCGTAAGTGGGTCCTTGCCATCGTCGGTGACGAGTGGCCGCTGCAGCGCCGCCGCGTGCTCGGTTGCGCCGTCCGCGTGCGCAACCCCTACGTCGACGCCCTGTCCATCGCCCAGGTCCGCGCCCTTCGCGACGTGCGTATGAACCAGGACGAGATGGCCAAGGAGAAGAAGGCCGAGTACATGAGCCTGATTCTTTCGACTGTGACCGGCGTCTCGGCAGGACTGCAGAACACGGGGTAATCGATAGCCCTGTGGCTCTCACCGGGACCCGATGGGTTTCCCTCTGAATGCGTCCTCGCACTTGAAGCCCCCTTATCCTGCTCCTTCGGAGCTGCGGATAAGGGGGCTTCGTGCTGCGGAATGCATTCAGAGGGAAAACCCGTCGGGTCCCTTCGCCCTCGGTCTTCAGGAATTGGGGCTGAAGGGGATAAAGTGCGCTTCGCGCGTTTTGGATGGGGTTTGTCCCGGCGGCGCGTTTGGTGCTTCTCGCCTTACGACTGTAGCGGCCGCGGTCCCGTTTGGGATCGCGGCCGTTTTGTTGTGGGTCAAATATGAACGTTGTGTTAATGAGTCGGTGGACGGTGGTGTTTTTCGGTGAGCGGCGTATCCTTCCAACGGTTTATCTAGTGTGTCAGTTGAAAGGAAGAGGGCGCTCGTCATTGTTTGAATGTGAACTGCCGTTTGACCACAAGACGTTGCATCTGGAGCTCGAGGATAAGAACTTCGCAGGTGTGATGGAAGGTCATCAAAACGAGTTTAAGACTACAAAATCGCAGGAAGAGCTGGTGGAGGAGTCACTTGCCAACCCTTATGGCTCGCCTTCGCTCGAGGAGCTTTGTGCTGGCAAGAAGGATATTGTCATCATTAGCTCTGACCATACGCGTCCCGTTCCCTCGCGTGTGACGATGCCTATTCTGCTGCATCACATCCACTCCGCTGCGCCTGAGGCGCGCGTTCGCATTCTGGTTGCTACGGGTATGCATCGTCCGTCGACGCACGAGGAGCTCGTTAACAAGTATGGCGAGGAGATCGTTGCCAACGAGGAAATCGTTATGCACGTCGCGACTGACGATAGCATGATGAAAAAGATTGGCACCCTGCCTTCTGGTGGCGAGTGCATTATCAACAAGATTGCTGCCGATTGCGATCTGCTGCTTGCCGAGGGCTTTATTGAGCCGCACTTCTTTGCCGGTTTCTCTGGTAGCCGCAAGTCCGTCCTGCCTGGCATCGCCAGCTACAAGACCATCATGTACAACCACAACGGTCAGTTTGTGAACGATTCCCATTCGCGTGCCGGCAACCTGTGCCACAACCACGTGAGCGAGGACATGTTTGCCGCTGCCGAGATGGCTCACCTTGCCTTTGTGCTTAACGTGGTGCTCAACGGCAAGCACGAGGTCATCGGCTCCTTTGCCGGCGATATCCACAAGGCGCACGAGGCCGGCTGCGAGTTCGTGAAGAGCCTTGCCGGCGTTGAGCCCGTTGAGTGCGAGATTGCCATCACCACCAACGGCGGCTACCCGCTCGACCAGAACATCTACCAGGCCGTGAAGGGCATGTGCTCTGCCGAGGCCACGCTTCCCGAGGGCGGTGTGATCATCGACGTCGCCGGCTGTGCCGACGGTCACGGTGGCGAGGGCTTCTATCACAACATCGCCGACAATGATCCGGCAGAGTTTGAGCGCGCCTGCATCGACCGTCCTAAGGACGAGACCCTGCCCGACCAGTGGACGAGCCAGATCTTTGCCCGCATCCTGGCGCATCACCCTGTGATCATGGTTACCGATCTGTGCGATCACCAGATGATTAAGGATATGCACATGACGCCGGTCAACACTATCGCGGAGGCGCTCAAGCTCGCCTTTGAGATGAAGGGTGCCGATGCCAAGGTGGCCGTCATTCCCGATGGCCTGGGCGTTGTCGTCGCGCAGCACTAGCGTGCGGCCTAAACGAATCGTTTATAACCGACAAGAAAGATAAGGTTTTATGCTTACCAAACTCCTCTGCGAATTCGGCGCAACGGCCCTCATGATCATCTTTGGCGTGGGCGTACACTGCGATACCGTGCTTAAGGGCACCAAGTATCAGGGCTCCGGCCACATGTTTGCCATCACCACCTGGTCTTTTGGCATCTCGGTCGCTCTGTTTATCTTTGGCGGCGCCGTGTGCATGAACCCCGCCATGGTGCTTGCCCAGTGCATCGTAGGCCTGGTGCCGTGGAGCAGCTGCATTCCCTTCATGATTGCCGATATGCTCGGCGGCTTTGCGGGCGCCGTGATCGCGTGGTTGATGTATGCCGATGAGTTCAAGGCTTCCGATGGCGTCGTCGACCCCATTGCCCAGCGCAACATCTTCTCGACCAACCCCACCACCGAGGGTACGAACTACGCCCGTAACTTCTTCTGCGAGGCTATCTGCACCTTTGTGTTCATCAGCGCCATCCTCGCTGCCGCTAACCGCGCCGGCGAGAACGTTCTGATGCTCGCCATCTGCGTCGGCCTGATCGTTTGGGCCGTTGGCATGGGCATGGGCGGCATCACCGGCTTCGCCATGAACCAGGCTCGTGACCTTGGTCCTCGCATGGCCTATCAGGTGCTGCCGATCAAGAACAAGGCTGACAACAACTGGAAGTACGGCCTGCTCGTTCCTGGCATCGCTCCGTTTGTCGGCGCTGCTCTGGCTGCGCTGTTTGTGCATGGTTTCTTGGGCATGTTCTAGTCTGAGGCTACATAGGTTGTCCGCCGTCCGCATGGGGTAACTTCCCAGCGCGTCCTCGGACATGAAAGAACCCCCGCTGCGCACTTGCGGCGGGGGTTCTTTCGTCCTGCGGAGTGCGCTGGGAAGTTACCCCATGCGGACGGCTGCGGGGTCTTTGCTGCGCTCGAGCAAGCAACCCAACATATATATCTGAATTTGGATGGGAGGGGCTTGTTGCTGGTGGGGGCGTTGAGGCGCGAGTGACACTTTGGGGTGCGCGGAGCCCTGGGTTGGGTCGATGATTTGGGATGAGCTTCTTACTTAGGTGAAGAGGGGCTTTATGGCTGAGAGGTAGTCTTTGGCTACGTCGGCTTTATCTGCTTGGAAATTGTGCCAGGCCCACCATTGGACCATTCCTACAAAGCTTGAGGCTATGTGGTGTAGTAGGAAGCTTCGGTCCATGGTGCCGGCGGGGCCTGAGGGGTCGACGGGCACGGTTTCGGCTGCTCGTGACATGATGGTCTTGCGTAAGCAGTCGGCGAAGACGCGTGAGCCGGCGCCGGCTACCAGTGCCCGTACACCCTGCCGACGATTCCAGAGGTTGTTGAGGATATGCTCGACCTGCACGAGTGGGTCGTCGAGCGGTGTGCCATCGTCGTCGAGGGCGTGGGTGCAGATGTCGCTCACGAGCTCGGACAGTAGGTCGTCTTTGCTCTTAAAGAGGCCGTAGAATGTCGCGCGGCCTACGTGAGCGCGCGCGATGGTGTCGCCGACGGTGATCTTGCCGTAGTCCTCCTCGCGAAGGAGCTCGGAAAACGCCGTGACAATAGCGGCGCGGCTTTTGGTTTTGCGGGCATCCATGGCTATGCGTCCGCGTGAACGAGCAGGCAGCGGAGCGTACCGGAGCAACCTTCGTAGGGGCGTTTGCCGGCGCCGTAGCCGACGGCTTCGATGCGGTAGCGTGAGGGCAGTTGGTCGGACGTGCGCAGCGCGGTGACGATGGCGGCGCCCGTCGGCGTCACGAGCTCGCCGGCGACCGGTGCAGGCGTGAGGGCGATATTGCCCGCCTGGCACAGGTTGACGACAGCGGGGACGGGAATGGGCAT
>URDE01000123.1:0-4844 GCA_900546525.1 uncultured Collinsella sp. | reverse complement strand
ATCTGCGGTGGCATCCTCGCCTTTATCGGCTTTACGCTCATTGGCCATCCCTATGCGGCACTCATGGCCATCTTTACCGGCATCATGCACTTGGTCCCGGTTGTCGGTCCCTGGGTAAGCGCGGCGATCGCCACGGTGCTCGGCTTTATGTTCAGCCCCATGCTGGCGTTGTGGACGCTCGTTGTGACCATGGTGGCTCAAAACGTCACCGATAACGTCATTTCCCCCAAGGTCATGCAGAGTTCGGTGCAGGTGCATCCCATCATGAGCCTGACGGCCCTCGTTATTGGTTCGGCACTTATGGGTCCCATCGGCATGGTCAGCGCCATTCCGCTGTGCGCGGCCCTCAAGGGCATTTTCGTCTACTACTTTGAGAACGAGACCGGTCGCCAGCTCGTGGCATACGACGGCGCTGTATTTAAGGGCACGCCATATCGCGATGCCGAGGGCAACCCGGTCGCCGCCTACGACGCGCTTGGAGACGATACGTTCATTTACGAGTCCGAGCTCATCGGCAACGAGACCGCGCCCGAGGCCCAGGCGATGCCCAAGCCCGAGCTCGAGAATCCCTGGATCAAGCTCTCGGGCCTGCAGCCCGATGCGACGAGCTTTTTCAAGAATCCCTTCGCCAAGGACGATGACTCCAACTCGGACGACGATACCAAAACCGGCATCGACGGCTCCATGGACGATTCGGATTCCAAATAGGCACCGCTAGCGTTTCTTGAAGTTGTAAATGACAAGAAACGCGAGCAAAGCGATTGATAAGGGGCCGGCTACATAGAAAAAGAGAACGTCAATTGCGCGTAGAGTGTAATAAGCTTTATCGCCGGACATTACTGCATACAATACGTAGCCAAATGCTGGTTGGTTTGCGTACCAGCAGGAGAAAGCAAAAAGCGCTAAAAGTGCTACAACCAGAAGTGCATTCAGGACAAATCGTTTGCTTTTCATCGATCGCTCCTTCCGGGTGAATCTTATATGTAATTCTATAACAGCCTTTTTCAAAGCATCGCATACTCCTAAATAACGTGCACTTTCGCTGTAGGGTCGGCTTTATGTCGGCCCTCTTTTTTGCACTTGCGCGGCGGGATGGTAATATCGTTACGTTTGAACTGTTTCGATGTGAAACCGAGGAGATTCCCTCTATGAGTGCTGACTACCCGTCAATGACTACGGCCGAGATCCGCTCCAAGTTCCTCAACTTCTTTGAGGAGCGCGGTCTTAAGCTCTATCCTTCTTCGTCCCTTGTTCCCGACGACCCCTCGCTGCTGCTTGCCAACGCCGGCATGAACCAGTTTAAGGAGTACTACCAGGGCAAGAAGACCATGAAGGAGATCGGCGCGATCTCCTGCCAGAAGTGTGTCCGCACCAACGACATCGACTGCATCGGCGAGGACGGCCGTCACCTGTCGTTCTTCGAGATGCTCGGTGACTTCTCCTTTGGCGGCGTCTCCAAGCAGCAGGCTTGCGCTTGGGCCTTCGAGCTCATCACCAAGGAGTTCAAGCTGCCGCTCGATCGCCTGTACTTTACCGTCTTTACCGAGGACGACGAGACCCACGACGTGTGGCGTTCTCTGGGCGTTGCCGAGGACCACATCTCCCGCCTGGGCGAGGACGACAACTTCTGGGCCGCCGGCCCCACCGGCCCCTGCGGTCCGTGCTCCGAGATCTACTTTGACATGGGCGAGGAGGTCGGTTGCGGCAGCCCCGACTGCAAGCCCGGCTGCGACTGCGACCGCTTCCTTGAGTTCTGGAACCTCGTGTTTACCCAGTACGACCGCCAGGAGGACGGCTCCATGCCGGAGCTGCCGCACCGCAACCTCGATACGGGCATGGGCCTGGAGCGCATGGCCGCTATCATGCAGCACAAGACCGCCAATTACGACGGCGATCTGATGCAGCATCTCATCAAGCTGGGCGAGGAGATCAGCGGCAAGACCTATGACGCCGACGATTACTCCGGTGCCAGCCGCTCGCTGCGCATCATCGCCGACCATTCCCGTGCCGTCGACTTTATGATCTCGGACGGCATCCTGCCCGGTAACGAGGGTCGCGAGTACGTCCTTCGTCGCCTGCTCCGCCGTGCCGTGTTCCACGGCCGCCTGCTGGGCATCGAGGGCGCCTTCCTGACCAAGTTCATCGACGAGGTCAACGCTCAGATGGGCGAGGCCTATCCCGAGCTGCTCAAGAACGTCGCGCTCGTTAAGGGTATCGTCGCTTCCGAGGAGGAGCGCTTCTCCACGACGCTCGACAACGGTCGCGTCTACCTGGACGAGGCCCTGGCAGCGCTTGCCGATGGCGCCGTGCTCCCGGGTGATGTCGCCTTTAAGCTGCACGATACCTTTGGTTTCCCCATCGACCTGACCGTCGAGATTGCCGGCACCGCCGGCCACGACGTCGACATGGACGGCTTTACCGCTTGCATGGAGGACCAGAAGGCCCGTGCTCGCGCCAATGTCAAGGGCGACGCCTGGGGCAGCTTCAACGACGTGTGGGTCGAGCTTTCGGACAAGGTCGCTGCGACCGAGTTCGATGGCTATGACAACGATGTGATCGAAGGCGCCAAGGTTGTCGCCATCGTGCGCAACGGCGAGTCCGTCGAGTCCGCTGCAGCGGGCGAGGATGTCGAGGTTGTGCTCGACCGCACCCCGTTCTATGCCGAGATGGGCGGCCAGCAGGGCGATGCCGGCGAGCTTTCCGCCGAGGGCGTTTCGCTGACCGTTTCCGATACCAAGAACCACAACGGCCTGTATGCCCACGTTGCGCACGTCGCCGAGGGCACGCTGACCGTCGGTGCTACCGTGACCGCCGCGCTCGACGCCGAGCGCCGTGGCTTCCTGCGCCGCAACCACACCGCCACCCACCTGCTTGACGCCGCCCTTAAGCAGGTCCTGGGCGAGCATGTCTCCCAGGCTGGCTCGCTTGTGACGCCCGAGCACCTGCGCTTTGACTTCACGCACTTTGAGGCCCTGTCTTCCGAGCAGCTCAAGGCTGTTGAGGACCTGGTCAACCAGCAGATCTTTGCATCTAAGCCGGTCGTGACCTGCGTCATGGGCATCGACGAGGCCAAGGCCGCCGGCGCCGTCGCCCTGTTTGGCGAGAAGTATGGCGACGTCGTCCGCGTCGTTTCCGTGGGCGCCGAGGATCAGCCGTTCTCCCGCGAGCTCTGTGGTGGTACGCATGCTGCCAACACTGCCGAGATCGGCCTGTTCAAGATTATCTCCGAGTCCTCCACGGGCTCGAACGTCCGCCGTATCGAGGCCGTTACCTCTAAGGGCGCCCTCGATTACATGGCCGACCGCCTGGCACTCGTTGACGCCGCTGCCGCTGCGCTCAAGTGCCGCGTTGACGAGGTTCCCGCTCGTGTGGAGAACCTGCAGGCCGAGCTGCGCGAGACGTCTAACAAGCTCAAGAAGGCGCTGACCGGTGGCTCCTCCGACGCTATCTCCAGCGCCATCGAGGGTGCCGTCGAGCTCGACGGCTATAAGCTCGTCATCGCTGAGCTCCAGGGCCTTGAGGCCGCCGACCTGCGCAACGTTTGGGATACCGTGCACCAGAAGGTCGCCGGTCCCGTTGCCTGTGTTGTTGCCAGCGTGACCGAGAAGGGCACCCCGGCCCTGCTCGCCGCCGGCTCCGATGACGCCGTGAAGGCCGGTTTCCACGCCGGCAACGTGATCAAGCAGATCGCGGGTCTGGTCGATGGTCGCGGTGGCGGCCGTCCCAACATGGCCCAGGCCGGTGGCAAGAACGCTGCCGGTATCGCCGATGCACTCGCGGCCGCCAAGACCGCGCTCGGCGCCTAAGTAGTCGCTGTGGTCGCGCTCGCGCTGGACATAGGGGAGACCAGGATCGGCATCGCCGTCTCGAGCCGTGATGGCAAGATGGCGATGCCCGTCAAGGTGCTCCCGGCCGCCGAGGTCACTGGTATGGCTAAGACGTTCCGTTACCTGGTCGAGGACTATGAGCCCGACATCCTGGTAAGCGGGCGTCCCCTGACCATGGCCGGCGAGCCTGGCCCCCAGGCCGAGCGCGTTGCCGCCGTAGCGCAAAAGATCGCCGACGAGCTCGATCTTCCGCTGGAGTTTGAGGACGAGCGCCTGTCCTCGCAAGAGGCCAAGCGTATCCTGCGCGAGCAGAGACTCAACGAAAAGCAGATGAGGGGCAAGATCGACATGATCGCCGCCAGCCTGTTCTTGCAGACGTGGCTCGATCGCAAAAACGAGGAGGTTTCGCATGTCTAGCGCTTTCGATCCGCGCCAGCCGAATCGTACACGACAGCCTGCGCCACGCCCTGTATCGTCCGGTCAGCGTCCGACGCAACCGACTCAGCGCGCGGCCCAACCCGCCGCACGTTCGGCGCAGCCCTCTTCTCGCCCCACTCAGCCCACTCAGCGTCCAAGCCAGCAGCCTGTTCGTCGTCCTGCTCAGCAGTCTGCTGCCCATACAGCCCAGTCCGCGGGCGGTTCCCGCTTTAAGCAGCAGGCTCCTGCCCAGTGCACGCAGGGACAGGCACCGCAATCACGCTCCCACGCACATCATGCTCATGGCTCGCACGGCGTTGCTCCGGCCACGCGCTCGAGCTATAACACGCGCGCTCGCCGTGGTGCCCAAAAGAAATGCTCCCCGGTGCCTATGATTATCGGTGGCGTCGTCGCCGTGCTTGCGCTTGTCGCGATCGTTTTCTTTGTCGTGCCAGCTGTCAAGGGCTTTTTTGCTGGTGAGGATGCGAAAGTCACTGCTGGCCAGCAGGTTACTATCACTATTCCCGATGGTGCCTCGGGTGACAGCATCGCTTCGATTCTCTCCGAGAACCATATCGTCGAAAATCCCAAGGATTATTA
>URDE01000122.1:0-4856 GCA_900546525.1 uncultured Collinsella sp. | reverse complement strand
GATAAGTCGGACGAGAAATAGGGAAATCACATATGACACCTGCGCGCTTTGAAATTGGGCAAAAGCATAAGCAGGAGAACGAGGCGGGTTCCAAGGCAAGTTGGAACACGCCTCGTTCCGATTCACGGCCAGCGATGAGCTATCCCTCGCGCATGGCCTTGGCTTTTGCCCTGACGTCGCTCATGACGGTATTGGTGCTGGTGGGCGTTGTCTCCGTTGTGTGGGGTACCGTCTTTTCGGATTACACGCGCTCCAATATCGTCGAGATTGCCAATTCTGCCGCCGAAAAGCTTGCGACGTCGTACGAGGAAAACGGCAACTGGACTGCGGGCGAGCTACGCACGGTCGCGACATCGAGCTTGGTGTCCGACGACCTGAGTATGCAGGTTGTCAACAAAAAGGGCGTTGTCGTCTATGACGACTCATGGCCTTCGGCAAGTGCGACCGCCGATGTGCGCGAGAGCGAATCGGCGTCGAGCAGCTCGAGCGGTAAAAAGGCCTCGCATAGCCCGGTCTCGTCGGCGCCCACCGACTCCGATAGCGTTGCCAACGTCGAAATCATAACGTCTTCTGGCGAGCATGTCGGACAGGTGAAGCTATGGGCTATCGGCTCCGATGCCCTGCTCACCAAGGCGGATTCTGCGTTTAGGGAAAAGACTTTTAACGCCATGGCCCTTGCCGCGGTTGTTGCGGTCTGCATCTCAGTTGTTATCGGATCGTTCGTGTCGCGCATGCTTACCAGACCGATTCATCGTATAACCAGCACAGCCAAGCAAATTCGCGACGGCGATTTGTCCGCTCGTACCGGTTTGCGCGGCGACGATGAAATCGATCAGTTGGGTGAGACCTTTGACGAGATGGCCACCTCGCTCGAGAAAGATATGAAGCACGAAAAGCGCCTGACCTCGGATGTCGCACACGAGCTTCGCACGCCGCTCATGGCCATGCTTGCAACGGTCGAGGCCATGCAGGACGGCGTGTATCCCACCGACGATGAGCATCTGGAGACGGTCGCTTCCGAGACGCGCCGCCTGGCTCGTTTGGTGCAGCAGATGCTCGACCTATCGCGTATGGAAAACAGCACGGCGCCGCTCAATCTCGAACCGGTGGACATGGTTCCCTTTGTGCGGTCTATCGTCAACGCTCAGGAGCGCCTATTTGTTGACCGCGATCTGCGCTTGCGCTTTGCTGACGAGACCCAAGGTCACGACGATGTCGTCGAGGCCGATCCCGACATGATCACGCAGTGCGTCATCAACCTCATGAGCAACGCCATGCGCTACACCCCCGAGGGCGGTTGGGTCGTGGTGTCGGTGCTCAGTGACCGCAAGCATGTCAGTATTGCCGTTTCGGATACCGGTATCGGTATTGCCAAGGACGACCTGTCGCGCATCTTCGGGCGATTTTGGCGCGCAGATGCCAGCCGCGCCCGCGAAGCCGGCGGCCTGGGCGTTGGCCTCGCCGTGACCAAGCAAATCGTCGAGCGTCACCATGGCTACATATCCGTGGAGTCGGAGCTTGGAAAGGGTACGACTTTTACGATTCATCTGCCTCGCGAGCACACGGCGGACGCGGCATCTACTACAATGGAGCACTAGCTTTTCGCTATTCGGTGAAGGAGGGGCCGCGTTCCTGCCGCTCCGAGTTTGCGAAAACATGCGGGAAAGAACCCGCATTTCTGTCGTATTTAGGTAAGGAGTGACTCACGTGACAACGATGGAGCGTCGTCCGGATTCCCGTGGCAAGGTTCGTGATATCTACGATGCCGGCGAAAACCTGCTGATGGTCGCCACCGATCGCATTTCTGCGTTCGACTTTATTCTCCCCGACGAGATTCCGTTTAAGGGAGAGGTGCTCAACCGCATCTCGGCATTCTGGTTCGACAAGTTTGCCGATATCGTCCCCAACCACCTCGTCTCCATCGATCCGGCGGATTTCCCCGAGGAGTTTGCCGAGTATCGTGACTACCTCGCAGGCCGCGCCATGCTGGTCAAGAAGGCCCAGACGATTCCTATCGAGTGCATCGTCCGCGGTTATCTGACCGGTTCGGGCAAGAAGACCTATGACGAGAACGGCACCGTCTGCGGCATCCAGCTGCCCGAGGGTCTGACCGAGGCCTCCAAGCTTCCCGAGCCGCTGTTCACGCCGTCCACGAAGGCCGAGATCGGTGATCACGACGAGAATATCTCGTTTGAGCGTTGCTGCGAGATCGTTGGCGAGGACATCGCCACGCAGATTCGCGATCTGTCTCTCAAGATCTACAAGGCTGCTGCCGAGTATGCAGCGACCCGTGGCATCATCATTGCCGACACCAAGTTTGAGTTTGGTGTTATCGATGGCAAGGTCACGCTGATCGACGAGTGCCTCACGCCCGACTCCAGCCGTTTCTGGCCCGCCGCCAGCTACGAGGAGGGCAAGATCCAGCCTAGCTACGACAAGCAATTCGTCCGCAATTGGCTCAAGGCCAACTGGGATATGACGGGGGAGACCCCGCACCTGCCCGCCGAGGTCATCGATGGCACGTCCGAGCGCTATCGCGAGGCCTTCCAGATCATCACGGGCTCCCAGTTCACAAGCATGAAGGAGAACGCATAAGTGAGTACCCGTAGCGCCACGAACAAGCGCACGCAATCCCACGAAGTTACCGGGGTTGCGCGCAAGTCCGCCGCATCTGCTAAACCCGCCCGCCAAGCAGCGAGCTCCGTTCGCGTCGTGCCGGCTTCGTCTAAAGCTCGCCGCAAAGAGCTCGAGAAGGGTGAAAACCTGGAAGGCCTTTCCAAGGAGGAGAAGCGCGCCCGCAAGGCCAAGCAGCGTGCTCGCGAGGATCGTATCTATACGGTGTCGAATATTCTTCTCAAGCAGGATGAGGACTACACCAAGCGCCGTCGTATCTGGTGGGCCGTGCTCGCCATCGGCATGGTACTCGTCGTGGCAATTTGGGCTTCGCTCTACTTCGCTCCCGGCGGCACGGTGTCCAGTCCTGTTCAGATGGTCGGCATCGTTTTGTCCTATGTCATCATCCTGGGTGACTTTATCTACGACTTCGTTCGTATTCGTCCCTTGCGCAACATGTACCGCGCGCAGGCCGAGGGCATGTCCGAGAACAAGCTCAACGCTCTTATCGAGCGCTCGGCTGCCGAGGAGGACAAGAAGGACTCCAAGAAGAAGTAGCGTTTGTATCCATACATATCGCTAAGATATAAGGCGCGTCGTTTTTGCGGCGCGCCTTTTTACTGTTCTATAGATAGATGGAGTGGCACATGATTCGAGCTGCCCTAACGGTCGAGGAAGCTCTTGAGGGCATGAAGACCCTTGAGCCCAAGATTAAAAATTATGCGCGTCTCGTTGTCCGCAAGGGTGTAAACGTTAAGCCCGGCCAGGAGGTCGTCGTTCAGTCTCCCGTCGAGTGCGCATCATTTGCGCGCGTGGTGGTTGCGGAGGCTTATGACGCCGGTGCCGGTCACGTGACGGTCATCTGGGCCGACGACGCCGTGACGAGGCTTGCGTACGAGCATGTCGAGAAAAGCTATTTTGGGCAGACGCCCGAGTGGAAGCGCATACAGCTGGATTCTCTGGCCCAGGACGGTGCCTGCTTTATCTTTATCGAGGGTGCTGACCCCGCCGCTCTCAAGGGCATCGATCCTGCCAAGCCCGCTGCCGCTTCCAAGGCGAGGAACACGCAGTGCAAGATTTTCCGCCGCGGACTGGATTACAACATCAACCCGTGGTGCATTGCCGGAGCGCCGGTCGTGGCTTGGGCGCGCGAGGTGTTCCCGGGAGACGCCGATGAGGTTGCAATCTATAAACTATGGATTGCGATTCTGCATACCGCCCGTGCTGACGGCCAAGATCCGGAGAGTGACTGGGAGCTTCACGATGCGGCGTTTGAAAAGAACCTGCGCTTTCTGAACGAAAATCGTTTCGACTGCCTGCGCTATACCGCTTCGAATGGAACCGACCTGGTAATTGGTATGACGAAGGGGCATGAGTGGGCCGGCGGTAAGGGCGAGACCCCCGACGGTCACCCCTTCTTCCCCAACATCCCCACCGAGGAGGTCTTCACCTCGCCCGATCGTATGCGTGCTGACGGAATCGTCTATTCCGCAATGCCGCTTATCCATCACGGTAACAAGGTCGACGATTTTTGGATCAAGTTCGAGAACGGTCGTGTGGTGGATTACGACGCCCGTGTGGGAAAGGCGACACTCGCAAGTATCATCGATACTGACGAGGGCGCTGCTCATCTGGGAGAGGTTGCGCTCATTTCCAAGAACACGCCGATTCGCGAAAGCGGCATCCTGTTCTATGACACGCTCTATGACGAGAATGCCAGCTGCCATCTTGCACTGGGAGTCGGCTTCCCCGAGTGCATTGAGGGTGGATATGATATGTCCAAAGAGGAGCTCATTGAGCATGGCGTCAACGTTTCGAGCACGCACGTCGACTTTATGATCGGTACGGACGACATCGATATTGTGGGCATTACGCCCGATGGACGCGAAGTTGTGATTTTCCAGAACGGCCAATGGAGTTGGGAATAGTCCCAGACCGTGGTACAATGCCACCCGCGGGCCGTTAGCTCAGCTGGCAGAGCAGGGGACTTTTAATCCCAAGGTCCAGGGTTCGAACCCCTGACGGCCCACCATAGAAAAGAAAGCGATCGACTCCGGTTGGTCGCTTTTTTGTTGCCGGTGCACGGGTTCGAACCCGTCGGGGCGCGGAGCTGAGTAAACGCGTGAGCGTTTGCCAGCGCAGCGCGCAAGGCGCGAAAGCGCCGCAGCGGCCGCCTGCGGAGCAGGCTGAACCCCTGACGGCCCACCATAGAAAAGAAAGCGATCGACTCCGGTTGGTCGCTT
>URDE01000121.1:0-4914 GCA_900546525.1 uncultured Collinsella sp. | reverse complement strand
TTCATATACAGTTTGAGATAGAGGCTTACCTGCAAGATATAGCGGTTGCCCTCGTCATGCCCAAAGACGTCGTTGCAGTGCTTGAGATTGTCGATGTCGATGAACGCCATGGTAACGGGGGTGTCCTGCTCCCAGAGCTCCTCGAGGGAACGGGCAAAGCCGCCACGGTTGCCAAGCCCGGTAAGCTGGTCGGTAAAGGCGGTCCTGATCAGATCCTCCTGACGCTCGAGAAGGTCACGGACGGTCTTTTCGAGCGTTTCGGTGTAATTGCTGACAGTATCCATGTTCTAAGCGGCTTTCTGAAGTCGGAGCGGATTGCGTCGG
Organism: uncultured Collinsella sp.; assembly: GCA_900546525.1. GTDB lineage: Bacteria > Actinomycetota > Coriobacteriia > Coriobacteriales > Coriobacteriaceae > Collinsella. The sequence goes on along the minus strand of URDE01000121.1, from coordinate 4,590 downwards.
GCGAGCTCGTTGTGTACACGCATCGTTGCTCAGCGTTTTGCGTGTATCCAGGCCCCCGCCTTGCTGCGTTGTTGGGTTACTTTGCCGGCTAATGTTCGCTGTTGATAACTGCTGAGTAGTATAAACAACAGTGCAAAATTATATAGGGGTACACATGCTGTGGGTGGCTATTATTCGACAAACGGCAGCGCGATGATGCGATGTTCGATAAAAATGCGACTGGGGCGGTATATGTTGACGGGTATACTTGTTCCGTTTGAATTTGTGGGGATGGAGATGGTCGCATGGCACAGTCAACTATGACGCGCACGGTGGGGCTCGCGCTCGAGGGAGGCGGCTACCGCGGTATGTATACGGCGGGCGTGCTCGACGTTTGGATGGAGCACGGTTTGACCTGCGACCATATGGTGGGCGTCTCGGCGGGCGCGGCGTTTGGCTACAATTTTAAATCGCGCCAGATCGGCCGTGCCATTCGCTATAACAAGGCCTATTGTGCCGATAAGCGCTATGCGGGTGTAGCAAGCTGGCTGCGGACCGGCGATATGTTCAATGCCGATTTTGCCTATCACGAGGTGCCTATCGAGCGCGATCCCATTGACTTGGAGGCGTATCGCGCCTGTCCCATGCGGTTTACGTGCGTGTGCACCGATATCGAGACGGGCAAGGCCGTCTACCACGACCTGCCCTATGGCGACGAGAGGGATATCGAGTGGATCCGGGCATCGTCGGCGATTCCCGTGGCGACGCGTCCCGTTGCTATTGACGGGCATAAGTATCTGGATGGTGGCGTGGCTGATTCTATTCCCAGTGCATGGCTGTTTGCGCAGGGGTATGACCGCAATATCGTGGTACTCACGCAGCCGGCGGGCTTTGTGAAGCAGCCCAACAGCGTGATGCCCATGCTGCGGCGCGTGTTTCGTCACTACCCGGAGTTTGTCGCGGCGCTTGAGCATCGGCATGAGGTCTACAATGCCACGCTCGATGACCTGGCGCGTCGCGAGGCTACTGGCGAAATCTTTGTGGTGCGGCCGAGCGAATCGGTGAAGGTGCCGTCGCTGTGCCGCGAGCCCGATGAACTCGAGCGCATCTATCAGATCGGCCGCCACGATGCGGAGGCGACCTCGCCCGCGCTGGAGGTCTACCTAGCGGGGTAGGGCAAACTGCCGCGGACTCGGCGGAAAGCGCATCCCGGAATGGAGGTCCAAACTGGGATGCGCTTTCCATTGCTAAAGATGTGAGGCTGCGGATCAGCTGCTCGGCCTATGCCTATGCCTGCTGCCAGGTATCGACGAGCTCCTTGGCGGCGGCGTAGGGGTCGTCGGCACTGCAGACGGCGCTCACCACAAAGAAGCCATCGACGCCGGTGGCCTTGAGCTGCGGCAAGTCGGCCGTCTTGACGCCGCCGCCCACCACGATGGGCACGGGGCTTGCCGCGTGGAGTGCGGCCAGGTCCTCAAAGCTTTTGGTGATGATGGAGCCGTCGGCTGCGCGTCCGCAATCGCGTTTGGTCTCGGTCTCGTGGAGTGGACCGATGCCCAGGTAATCGACCAGGCTCATGTCGGCGGTCTTGACGTACTCGAGCATCTCCTCACAACGGGCCGAAAGACCCACGATGGCGTCGGGGCCCAGCAGCTTGCGGCAGACCTCGACGGGAATGTCGCTCTGACCCACATGCACGCCGTCGACGGCAATGCCCTGCTCGCGTGCAGCAAGCACGCAGTCCAGGCGGTCGTCGATGAGCAGGGCGACCTGACCGGTCTTGCCGGCCTGCGCGATTGCCTGTGCGGCGTCGCCGGTCAGCGCGATGATCTCGCGGGCACTTGCCACCTTGGAGCGCACCTGGATGCAAGTAAAGCCGGCGTCGAGCGCCTGGGCCACCACATCGCCCACGGGGCGTCCCAGCGTGTTTTCGGGGCCGAGTACTAGATAGGCCGAGATATCAAGGTTGTCGCGGATGCTCATCGTGCTTCCTCCTGCTTCTTGATCTGTGCTTCCATGCGCTCGAGCTTGCCGGTCATGGTGTCGGTAAATCCGGGACGAATATCGGCTTTGAGCACGACTTCGGTGCGGATGCCCTTGCTCGCCAACACAAAGGTCGCGTCGCGCACGACCTGCATGACCTCGTCCCAGTCGCCTTCGATCTCGGTAAACATCGAGGTGGTGCGGTTGGGAAGGCCGCTCTCGCGTATGACGCGCACGACCTCGGCGACCTCGGCGGAGAGCTCATCGCCGGTGCCGCACGGGGCGATGGCCACGGCGACGAGCGTGTTCATGCCGGCATTGGTTGTGGGCTCGGACATGGCCTATGCCTCCTCGAGCTCGAGTTGGTTATCGGCAATGTCCTGGGCGGTTGCGCGGTAGAGCTCGTCGATAAAGGCGACCTTAAAGCTTGCCGGGGCATCGGCGACAGCGGCGGCACGCGTGCCGGCCACGTTGTAGGCGGCGGTGCCGCAGACGGCTGCCGTAAACGGGTCGGCGGCGCAGGCGTACACGGCCAGCACGCCGCCCTGCGAGCAGCCGCAGCCGGTGATCTTGGACATGAGCGGGCTGCCGCCGTGGGACTTGGCCACGGTCGTGCCGTCGGTAATCAGGTCGACTTCGCCCGAGACCACCACGGCGCCGCCGGTGTAGCGGGCAAGCGCCACGGCAGCATCGCGGGCGGCATCGACGGTATCGGTGGTATCGACACCGCGTACGCGGCTCAGATCGGCCGCCTCGCCCTCAAGACCCCACAGGCCGGCGAGCGCGATGATCTCGGAGGCGTTGCCGCGCACGATGGCGGGCTTGTACTGCTTGAGCTCGTTTACCAACTGGGTGCGCAGGCTACCGATGCCCAGGCCCACCGGATCGAGCACCCAGGGCTTGCCGGCGTCGTGTGCCGCCTTGGCCGCGCGGGGAATCGTCTGCTCGTAGATGGGGAAGAGCGTGCCCATGTTGAGATAGATGGCGCCGCCGCCGGCAACGAGCGCCTCGCCCTCGTCGGGCAGATAGACCATGGCGGCCGAACCACCCACGGCGAGCTGCGCATTGGCGACAAAGTCGATCGTCACCGTGTTGGTGATGGAGCCGGCCATCGGATTGGTGGCGCGAATCTCCTCCACGGCCTTGACCATATGTTGCTTAAGCTGTTCCGAATCAATCACTGCACATGCCTCCTTGGCATAGAAAAGGGGCGCTGTGCATAGACAGCGCCCCTGTAAAGGCGGCATGCTCCCTACGCCAGCATTAACTGACAGGTTCAAAGGATTGGGCCCCATGCCCTCTCAGCCTTGTGGTTTGCACCGCCGGCACTCCCGCATCGAATCTGTTGTTCCCTATACTAGCGCACCGTTACAATGGTTACGGTGAAAATGACTGGGGGACTCTATGATCAAACTTGTGCTGACCGATATGGACGATACGCTGATTCCGGCTGGACATGACGGCGCCAGTGACTACGCCATCGAGGGCATTCATGCCATGCAGGCGGCTGGTCTGCACTTTGGCCCGGTTTCGGGTCGCCAACCGTCCGCGATGGGCTGGATGTTCAAAAATCGTTCCGAGTGCTTTTCGACCGGTGCGTTCTGCAACGGCCAGGTCATGTTTGTGGACGGCGAGGCCGTAGCCTCGCATGCGACCGATAACGCCGCACTTATGCGCTTGGCTGACTACTTGGAGCAAGAGACCGATGATACGTATCTGAAGGTCTACAGCCTGGGTGATGACTTTTGGGGTAACGATGCCTACTGCGTGACGAGCGATCCCGAGCGCGTGCGTCGCGCCATGGAGTCGGGCGGCAACGCGTGGCTCAAAGGCGAAGAGGCCCCGTGCCGTCCCGTCGTCGATGACGCGCCGGTGTTTAAGGCGAATATTTGGAGCGCCCGTTCACGTGAGGAGCTCGCGGAGCTACGCGAGCGCGTTGCCGTTGAGGTGCCGGAACTCTCGCTCGTGTTTCCCAACAACCGCGTGCGCCTGTTTGACATCCTTCCGGCTGGTTGGGATAAGGGCTGCGCTGCGCTGGAGTTGGCGCGCGCTTTGGGCCTGACGCCCGACGAGGTGGCCGCATTCGGAGATTCCGATAACGACCTGCCCATGATCGACGCCGTTCCCAACTCCGTTGCAGTCGCCAATGCCAACGAGGCTGTCACGGCTGCCGCGCGCTGGCATGTCGGCGCTGCGGCAGACGATGCGGTTGCCGGGGCTCTGCATCAGATTGCCGCCTGCGCCGCGACGGGGGAGATGCCGCCGTTTATGCGTCAGATGGATGCGACGGGTTTCGACGTCACGAACGTCTAGGGAGACAGCCATGAAGCTCCAGCAGCTCAGATATGTCGTCAAAGTTGCCGAATGCGGCAGCATCACCGAAGCCTCGCGCCGGCTCTTTGTGTCGCAGCCTTCGATTACCGCGTCGATTCGCGATCTCGAAAACGAGATGGGTGTGCACATCTTTGAGCGCACTAACAAGGGCGTCGTTGTGTCCGAGGAAGGCGAGACCTTCTTGGGCTATGCGCGCCAGGTACTCGACCAGGCCGACCTGCTCGAGGGCAAGTACAAGGGCGCATCCGAGCAGGTGCCGCACTTTAGTGTGAGCTGCCAGCATTATTCCTTTGC
>URDE01000120.1:0-4923 GCA_900546525.1 uncultured Collinsella sp. | reverse complement strand
CGCAGGAAGCTTGGATACGCCTAGGCGCGGTCCAAGAAATCGTCCGCACCCCCAAGTGGGAGATTATCCACGCTCATTCAACAAGCGTCCGAAAATCCACGCTCGTCCGTCCGATTTTCCACGCTTGTGCAGCCAAACGCTCTGCAACTGCCTCAGCACGCACGCGGCACGCCGGCGACCTTGAGCTTGCGATCGAACTTTGTCGGATCCCTTAGATCATCCCAGCACAAGCGCACGATCTTGCAGTTATCAAGCAGCGAAAGCCTCGACTCGCGCTGGCGCTCATCAAACTGCGCCTTCGCGAGCTTGCCCTCCTCCGCCGCCTTCTCGCTTTTAACGAATCCGTCGAACTCCCCGATAATCAGCCGGTCGCCCACACGCCACAAGTAGTCAACTCGATACGGCCGCCCCGGCTCAACCGGGTCGAACAGCTCAACTTGCAGCTCCGGCGTCTGCCAGCCGCGCTCGATCATCAGGGCACGCGCCTTGGATTCGCCGCCGCTTTCCGACAGCCCATCGGCACATCGTGCAACCCTGCGCGCCGTCACAACACCGCGACGATTCAGGCCAAGCTTGTCGACAGTCTCAACGAGATGCTCCTTCGACAAAAGTTGCTCATGGAGCGCCGAATCCGCGATGATCAGTCCCTCGACAAACGATGCATCGACCAAGCAATCCGCAATCGTTTGATCGATATCGGTTACGGCGATATTCATCTGGGTGGCCCGTGTTTGACGAGCATAGCGATGACGAATGACCTGAGAGCCCGGCGTCGTCGATTGGGCTGGCATCGCGGCGATATGGATGTGCGTCAAATTGGCATGCGAAACCGAAAGGCCATAGATAACAGCCGCCGTATAGGAGCAAAATGTCCAGTCGGGGTGCTTTTGCGCAAGCGCCCGCACCCGATGCAGATAACGCTGCCGAAACTTGAGCTCGGACCAGTATTCCGGACGCGCATACAGCCCCGGCATGACCGCTTCGAGACTTCCCGCCTCCGCCCGCCGCTCAATCTGCTTTGCCTCCGCCGCCGTGCGCGCGTACACGCAGCTCATCTGCTGTTCGCATGCTTTAATGTGACTTGCAAGCCTTTGATTCGCCGTCATGTTTCCCATGTCGCCTCCCAAATCTTGGAACGGCGCAAACGTACCAGACGGTTTCATGCGAAGTCTGACCAAATACCGTCCAGGCGCTGACCAAATGCTTGACGGTTTTGGACGCTTTAGGCTGATGGCTTATATCTGCAGGTAGGGCGGTTGTCGAGAGGTCCCTGTCTCCACATTTTGAGGCCTTGGTCCATCGGATTATCAGAAAGAAAAACCCGTCGAGATTCAAGACTACGCCAAATGCGACTTTGCCTCTGCACGCACCGTCGCTTAGCCGAGCCATCGGCATCTACATGCCTAAAAAATGAGCGTGGATAATCTCCCGTTTTGAGCCTAGTTTCAAGCCAAAAGTGGGAGATTATCCACGCTCGATTTGTAAACGTCCGAAAATCCACGCTCGCGTGTCCGATAATCCACGCTCGTCATGCCGTGAGCACAGCCACAGTCGCAGCCACGGCCGCAGCCTAGTGCTCCTCGCCGGCGCGGGCCAGGTCGTAGGGCGTGGTCTGGTAGACGTAGTAGTTGAGCCAGTTGGTGTAGAACAGCTGAGCCTGGCTGCGCCAGACGTTGCGCGGCTCGGCGGTGGGGTCGTCGTTCGGGAAGTAATGCGCCGGCACCTGAGGGTTGAGCCCGCGCTTAACGTCGCGCTCGTACTCCAGACGCAACGTGTCGGTATCGTACTCGGGATGACCAAAGACAAAGAAGCGGCGGCTGTCGGTCGACTTGACGATGTACAGGCCCACCTCGTCGGACACGGCCACGACCTCAAGCTGCGGCTCGGCCTCCACGTCCTCGCGGCGCACATCGGTGTTGCGCGAATGCACGGCATAGAAACGGTCGTCAAAGCCGCGGACCAGCGGGCTTTGCGGCTTCACCAGGTAATGCTCGAACACGCCGCTCGCCTTTGCCGGCAGGTCGTGCTTCTGGATACCGTAATGATGGTAGAGCCCCGCCTGTGCGCCCCAACAAATGTGCAGCGTAGAGTGCACGTGCGTGGTGGACCAATCCATGATCTGGCAGAGCTCGGGCCAGTAGTCGACCTCCTCGAACGGCATCTGCTCCACCGGCGCGCCCGTGATGATCAGGCCGTCGTAGTGGATGTCGCGGATGTCGTCGAACGTGCGGTAAAACGTCTCCAGGTGGCCGGCGCTCACGTGCGTGGCTTCGTGCGTTTTGGTGCGCAGCAGGTCCACCTCCACCTGCAGCGGCGTGTTAGAGAGCTTGCGCATGATCTGCGTCTCGGTGGCGATCTTGGTGGGCATGAGGTTGAGGATGAGCACGCGCAGCGGACGGATGTCCTGGTGCAGCGCGCGGTACTCGGTCATGACAAAGATGTTCTCGCTCTCGAGCTGCGCGGCGGCAGGGAGGGCGTCGGGAATACGAATGGGCATGGATGCTCCTTACGAGTTAGTTGCAGCTATGGTACAACGACCGGCCCCATCCGCGCGAGCGCATCGCCCAGCGATGCCGTCAGCGGCCCAAATCACTCCAAAAGTAGAGATAAAGGCATGTCCCAAAATCTACGGCACTTTAGCCTAGCAAAGTAGCAGCAGAACGCTACAATGGTTCGACGCGAAAAACTCGGCCGAAAGGATACATATATGTACCAGACGCGTAAGATCGGTGTGGTCGGCCAGGGCCACGTAGGAGCACATGTCGCCAACAGCCTGCTCATGCAGGGCATTGCCGATGAGCTGTACCTGTGCGATATCAACGAGGCCAAAGTGACGTCCGAGGTCCAGGACCTGCGTGACTCCCTTTCGTTTGTCCCGTACAACACCAAGATCGTCAATTGCTACGACCACTACGAGGAGCTGGCCTGCTGCGACGTCATCGTCAACGCCGCCGGCAAGGTCGCGCTGGCCGCCGGCAACCGCGACGGCGAGCTGTTCTTTACCACCGATGCCGCCCGCACCTTTGCCAAGCGCATCGTCGACGCCGGCTTTGACGGCATCTTCGTGAGCATCTCCAACCCCTGCGACGTCGTGTGCACCGAGTTGTGGCACCTGACCGGCTACGATCCCAAGAAGATCATCGGCTCGGGCTGCGGCCTGGACTCCGCCCGCCTGCGCACCGAGATCTCCAAAAAGGTCGGCGTGAGCCCCAAGTCCATCGACGCCTATATGATCGGCGAGCACGGCTTTAGCCAGCTTGCAGCCTTTAAGGCCGCGACCATCGCCGGCAAGAGCCTTAACGAGCTTCAGGCCGAGAACCCCGACAAGTACGCCTTCGACCACATGGAGGTCGAGGAGCTTGCACGCAAGGGCGGCTATGTGACCTACCAGGGCAAGCAGTGCACCGAGTACGCCGTCGCCAACTCCGCCGCGCGCGTCTGCGCCGCTGTGCTTCACAACGAGCACGCCGTGCTTTCCGCCTCCACGCTCATGACCGGCCAGTATGGCGAGGAGGGCATCTTCACCTCCCTGCCGTGTGTGATCGGTGCCGAGGGCGTCGAGGAGGTCTACACGCTCGACCTTTCCGAGTATGAGCTCGAGGGCTTCCACAAGAGCTGCCAGCACATTCGCGACAACATCGCCCAGCTCGACTGGTGGGACGCCGAAGGCGTTGTCGGCAAGTAGACCGCTGGCTGCCGCAACTTTACGAATCTAAGCGCGATACTAAGCGGGCTGCGCCGGAAATCCCCGGCGCAGCCCGCTTTTTTGACTCACGCAGTGCCCTTGCGAATCGAAGGTGAATGTTTTTCCGCGAAGTGAACGAGCAAAATTGGACCCCCGAAGCATCGACACTTTATGGGAGCCATTTCCTGCAGTTTCATTGAGATTTTCCTGCGGTTTTGGCGCCAAAAAGTGTCGATGCTTCGAGAGTCCAAAATAGGTCGTTCACTTCTCGGGAAAAGTATTTGACTTCGTTTTTCGACAAACAAAACCGGTCATCGCAACGCAAACGGGGCCTGCGCTTAGCGTAGGCCCCGACGTGAGAAGTTGTTATCCCGGTAACTTAATACCGCTCGATTAGTACTGCTCGATGCCCATGTAGCGACGAACCTCGGGGCTGTGGTCGAAGACCTTGCCGCGGGCGGCGCGCAGCTCGCAGCTCATCGCATAGAAGAAGATCGGCTCCAGGAACGAACGCACGGTGGCGGGCACCTCGCCCACGCCGTACTCGAGCGCATCGAGCACCATGACCGTATCGGTGTGCGTGTTGAGGAACGCAAGCGCGCGCTCCTCCATGGGGCGGCACTCGCCCGATCCGAGCTGCACGAAATAGAACACACCGGGCTCGGTGGCTTCGAACGGGCCGTGGAAGTACTCGCCGGAGTGGATATAGCAGCAGTGCTGCCACTGCATCTCCATGAGCGAGCAGATGGCCATAGCGTAGGTCTGGCTAAAGTTGGGGCCGGAACCCAGGATATAGAAGAACTTATGCTGCTGGCAGAGCTCGGCAAAGCGATCGCCCAGCTCGGCGTTGACCTTCTCGCGGGCAGCGGGCAGCAGGGCATCCATCTGCTTGAGGCCGGCGTACATGTCGGCAAGCGCCTCGTAACCCTCCTGCTGGTCGAGCAGTTCGGCGGCGATCAGAGCGCCGATACCCTGCGGTACCTCGGCCTGCGGCACGCCTTCGCCCCACGGATAGACCCAGGTAGTCCACTTACCGTTATCGATCTTTGAGCCCTCGCAGTCGGTCATGGCCACGACCTCGGCGCCGGCTGCCAGCGCCATCTCGCAGCCGTCGACGACCTCCTGCGTGTTGCCGCTGTGGCTGCAGGCAATGACGAGCGACTTCTCGCCAAGACTCTTGGGAGCCATCAGGCAAAACTCGCGCGCCGTGTAGACCGTCGAGGTAAACGTGGTTGCCT
>URDE01000119.1:0-5153 GCA_900546525.1 uncultured Collinsella sp. | reverse complement strand
GCTGACCTTCTGGTCGCGCCCTCGAAATTGAACGTCAGATTGGCGTGAATGCGGCTCGCGCCGCGTCGACCGGTCCGCCGTTCGGCAGAACGGCGGAACAACAATTACTCGACAGTAACGCTTTTCGCCAGGTTACGAGGCTGGTCAACGTCGCAACCGCGCAGGATGGCCACCTCGCGGGCGAGCAGCTGCAGCGGAACGCTCGCCGTGATGGGGCTGAACACGTCACGGACGGACGGCACGCGAATGATGCAGTCGGCAATCTTGTTGATTTCCTCGTCGCCCTCGGTAGCAACGACGATGACCTTGGCGCCGCGAGCCTTGCACTCCATGAGGTTCGACACCGTCTTATCGTACGTCGCGCTCTTGGTTGCCACCGCGATGACAGGGAAACCCGGATCGATCAGCGCGATGGGGCCGTGCTTCATCTCACCGGCGGCATATGCCTCGGCATGCAGGTAACTGACCTCCTTGAGCTTAAGCGCGCCCTCATAAGAAATGGCGGCGCCCATGCCGCGACCCACGAACAGCGCGGACTGCGCGTCCTTGCACACAAGCGCGGCCTCGTGCACGGCCTCGGTCTGCGTATCCAGGATCCACTGGATCTGCTCGGCCGTATCGGAAAGCTCGCGGAACAGCATGCGCGTCTGCTTGGTGGTCAAGCGGTACTTGACCTGCGCCAGCAGCAAGGCCAAAAGCGTGAGGCTCACGACCTGACCGATGAAGCTCTTAGTCGAGGCGACTGCAATCTCCTTGTTGGCCTTGGTGTAGATGACGCCGTCGCTTTCGCGCGCCACCGGGCTGCCCACCACGTTGGTGATGCCAAAGACCTTGGCGCCCTTGATGCGCGCATCGCGAATGGCGGCAAGGGTGTCGGCCGTCTCGCCCGATTGGGACACGGCCACGACGAGCGTCGTCGGCGTGATGATGGGGTTGCGGTAGCGGAACTCGCTAGCCGCCTCAACCTCGGTAGGAATACGAGCCCAGCCCTCAATAAGGTTCTTGGCGATGAGTCCGGCGTGGTAGCTGGTGCCGCAGGCAATCACATATACACGGTCGATATCGTTGAGTTCCTCGAGCGAAAGGCCCAGCTCGTCGATATCGAGCTCACCGGCAGGGGTCATGCGGCCCACCAGCGTGTCGCGCACCACGCGCGGCTGCTCGTGAATCTCCTTGAGCATAAAGTCGGGATAACCGCCCTTTTCGGCCATGTCCAGGTCCCAGTCGATATGGGTGATCTTGGGCTCAATCACATTGCCGGCCTCGTCGGTATACTCGACGCCTGCGGGCGTGAGCTTGGCAAACTGACCATCTTCGAGCACCACGACATCGCGGGTGGCATCGATAAGCGCGATCACATCGGAGGCAACGTAGGAGCCGGTCTCGCCCACGCCGACCACAATCGGGGAGTCCTTGCGGGCAACGGCGATCACGCCAGGTTCGTCGGCGCACACGGCGGCCAGGCCATAGGCGCCCACCACGTGGGTGCAGGCCTCGCGCACGGAAGCCATCAGGTCGTGCGTCTCGGCATAGGCCTCTTCGATCAAGTGCGCGAAAACTTCGGTATCGGTCTCGCTCTTAAAGTGATGGCCACGGCCCTCCAGCTCTTCGCGCAGCTCGGCGAAGTTCTCGATGATGCCGTTGTGGACGATGGCGATGCGACCATCGCAGCTGGTGTGGGGATGGGCGTTGACAACGGAAGGCTTGCCGTGAGTGGCCCAGCGGGTATGGCCGATACCGCAGGTAGCGTCGCTGTCGATATTGGAAAGCTCGCTCTCCAGGCCCGCAACCTTACCCACGCGGCGGATGACGTCGAGGTGAGCCGCGGCGCCCTCGCCCACCTCGAGCGCGACGCCCGAGGAGTCATAACCGCGATATTCCATACGCTTAAGGCCCGTGACCAGAATGTTCTTTGCAATATCAGAGCCGGTGTAGCCGACAATTCCGCACATAGGATAAATCCCTTCGCTCGCGTGACTGCAAAACGCCCACGCACGACGGGCGCTGAGACGTATAACGTCCGAGTATTGTACTCACACAAACGCAAGCTGATATACCAGAAGTGGTATCTTAAACTGGATACCACTCGATGCACACACCCTACCACCACAACAGTGACAGGCACCTTTGCGGTGGTTGGCACTCCCCTAGGGACGCAGGCGGCGTTCGAGCCGATTGCCCAGGGCCGTGAGCGCCATAACAATGACGTAGTAGACCACGGCCACCACTAAAAACGGTTCAAAGGCTCGATAGGTGAGCGCCTGCACGCTCTGGGCGGCGCGCATCATATCCATCAGGCCGATGGTTGCCACCAGCGAGGAGCTCTTGAGGACCGTGATCACTTCGTTGACCAGAGCAGGGGCAATCGAGCGCATCGCCTGCGGAACGATGATCTTGCGCATCATGGGAACATAGCGAAGCCCGATGGCCCGAGCGGCATCGTACTGCCCCCGGTCAACGCCCTCGATACCACCGCGCACCGTCTCGGACACCGTCGCTGAGCCGTTGAGCCCCAGCGTAATGGCACCGGCGGCAAACATCGAAATTTTGAAGCCCGTGAGCTGCGGCGTCGCAAAGTACGCCAAAAAAAGCAACACGATGAGCGGCACGCCGCGAAAGATAGAGGTGTAGAAGTTGAGCACCGCACGCAACGGGCGACAGGGCAAAACCTTGAGCACGGCAATGAGAAAGCCCAGGACGAGCGCTATGGCCAGCGCGGCGGCCGTCACCTGACAGGTCACGACCAGGCCGCTCATAAACATCGGTATATATGGTTCTAGCAGTTCAAACTTCATCAGCATGCCCTTGGCGCGCGCCTCACCGGCTCGCTATTTTCCGGCAACCGTCGACGTACCGGAAGCGGAATAGTCGCCGTTCCACATGAAGTCGGCGCCCACATACTGCTTGATGCAGTCATCGATGGTGCCGTCCTCGAGCATCTCGCCGATGCATTCGTCAAGCGCCGCGACAAATCCGGCACCCTTCTTGGCCATCAGGCGGTACACGCCCACGTGATCGCTCGTCTCGGAGCGATCGAGCAGGCCCAGCACCAGGCCCCCATTCGCATCGCGCATGGACTGGCCCTCGGCGCCGTCACACAGGTAGGCATCGATGCGCCCGGCGAGCACCTCTTGCAGGCACTGGTCGCCACCGTCGTACGTGTGAATATCAGCATCGGGCATGACCTTGGCGATGAACTTGTTCTGCACGGTACCGGTGGTGCAGGCGATAGACTTGCCGACGAGGTCCTCAACGCGCTTGACGGGATCGCCGCCGAGCGTGAGAACGCCCACAAGCGGCTGATAGTAGCCGCGCGTGAAGTCGTAGGTCTGCTCGCGCTCTTCGTTGGAGCTCATCGCCATGGTAAAGGCCTTGTCATCGCTCTGCACCGATGCAAGCGTGGCGGCAAAGTCCTGCGGCTCAAAGTCGTAAGAAAAGCCCAGGCGCGAGACCATCTCGTCGGCAATGGCGATATCCAGGCCGACAACCTTCTGCTTGCCGTCCGACTGCGTCTCCAGATAGCGATAGGGCGCAAAGGCATCGTCGCCCACAAAGGTGAGCTTGGCGCCCTTGATATCGTCGCCCGCAACCGCAGCAGAACCAGCGGCAGAGCCCTTGTCAGCGCCACTGCCAGCGCAACCGCTCGCCGCAACCATTGCAGCACCGGCGATCAAACCCAGGAAATCACGACGAGAAACAGCGCGAGTCATACCAAAGCCTTTCAATCTACGTTCAAAGCGGCTTCCATTGTAGACACTCCACCGTTTAACGCGCAGCCCAGCCGCGCCAAAACCACCACAAAGGGGGACAGGCACCTTTGTGTGGTCTGGACTCCGGTGTTTGCCCAGATAAAACCTGCCAAAATAAACCTGCCCCTAATTGGTAGGTTTTGACACCCTGGGAACAGGCGATGCTACAATCTGACTCGTACTTGAAACGCATCAAAGGGGCCGCTATGGCAAAGGTAAAAATCAGCGACGTCGCGCGCGAGGCAGGAGTCTCGCTGGGCACGGTATCCAACGCGCTCAACCACCCCGAAAAGCTGCGCCCCGAGACCCTCAAGCTCATCAACGAGACCATCAATCGCCTTGGCTACCTGCCCAACCAAAGTGCTCGTCAGCTCGCGGGCGGCGCCACCAAGTCCTTTGGCCTGGTCCTCCCCCGTCTCGACCATGGCTTCTCGCTCCAAATTGCCAGCGGCGCCCATAACGAGGCCCGCAAGCACGGCTATGACCTGCTCATCGCCAACGCCGATAACGACGACATCCTCGAGGACCACTACCTGCGCTATTTTATGGGCACGCAGATGTCCGGCGTCATGGTTCAGCCTATGGCGTCCCCCGATTGGCACCCCGCAATGGCCAAGATGCCCGTGCCGATCGTCCATCTGGACATCCACTGCTCCGAACCCGGTTACTACGTGGCCGCCGACAACGAGGCGCAAGGGCGCATTATCGCCGAGCTCGCCATCACCCGCGGCGCGCGCCATATCACCGTTGTGGGCAGAGCGGCATTTATGCAGCTCACCCTGCGCGTACTTGGCATTCATAAGGCCCTCGTCCTGCATCCCGATATCAAAATTGAGGTCATTGACGCCGGAGAATGGAATACCGCTGCCGATGGTTACAGCATCGGCGCTCAGATTGCCGAGCGCTCTACCGGCGAGCGTCCCGATTTTGTCATCGGCCTTACCGATGTATTGGCCTCGGGCGTTATCTCGGCGTTGACCGACAAAGGCATCTCCGTCCCCGAACAGGTTCGCGTGGCCGGCTGCGACGGTAACCCGCTTGCATGGAGCGGGTCGGTCCCCCTCACCACGGTGGCACCCCCGGGCTACGAGATTGGCCGCAAGGGTGTCCAGCTGCTCATGGAGCAAATCGAGAACAAGGCACCGGCAAAAACCAAGCACATCCGCATTGGTTCCGCAGCGAGAACCGTTACTGCGGTCACAGCCGCCGAGGACATCAACCGTCAGGAACTCGTGCGGCCGTTCCTCTTGGAACGCGCCAGCACCCAGGCAAGCAGCCAGACCGACGCCACGGCCATCAACCTCGGTGCGTATCTATAGCACGCCCGCAAGTATGCTAAGTCGCCGCTCAAGCAAAAGGGGCCCGACCATTGCCGGACCCCTTTTGCTTGAGCGCAAACGTGGG
>URDE01000118.1:0-5369 GCA_900546525.1 uncultured Collinsella sp. | reverse complement strand
TCCCACCGGCACGCTCATCTTGCCGGCGTTGCTTCTGTCCATATTGGGCCCGCTGCTGGGAGCAGGCGGGATGATGTAGGGAGGAATACATGAATACGATGACTGACGTTGCTGGCAAGGTCTGGAGCTGGGCGTTTTGCCAGTCAATTCACGCTCGCCAGCGTGCCGAGGAACTGCTGCGGGAGGAGAGCGCGCAGGGCACCACCGAGTACGCCATCCTGGTCGGTGTGCTCGTGGTGATCGCCATCATTGCCATCGTCGCATTTAAGGGCAAGGTCCAAGATCTATGGAGCGCTATCAGCGAGGGCATCAACAGCCTGTAGAGGGCGCCCGTCCCGTCGGCGCGTTGCTGGTGCTCGCCTGTGCGGTCGCGGCGGTGGCAGTGGCGGTTTGGGGGCTTAACGCAGCACGGCAACAACGTTTAGGGGTTGCCGCGGATGCGGGCTCGGGTTCGGCTGCGGCGTCTCAAATAGACGATGCGCGAGACGCGGACGATGCGAATGCCGCCGTCACGGCGCAAACGTTCTTGCAAGCACTCGACGAGCGAGCGGACGCTGCAACGGGTTCATCTGCAAACAATGCCGTCGCTGTTCGTCTCGCATGGTCCGAGTGCCGACCGATGACCGAAGCGGCGGCGGATATGCTGCGTGCCTATCGCGAGGTGCCCACGGCGCAACTTGCTCTGAGCGGCTATTTCGACATCAAGGGCAACGTGTGGGGCGCCATCGTGCGTGACGGACGCGGCTGGGTCGATATGGTGACGGTTGCCGCGGATGCTGGTGATACTTCGTGTCGTCTGCGCGTGGTCCGCCTGACCCCGCAGACAACGAACTCAAAGGAGGGGTCGTGAAATGCATGATGTCCTGCGCGAGGAATCTGCCCAGGCGACGGTCGAATACGCCATCGTCACGGTGGCGCTGCTTTCCATCGTGCTGGCGATCGCCGGGCTTTGGCGTGCCGGTGCCGACGGGCGCTTGGCAGCGCTGGTCGAGCGGGCGGCGTCTCACGGCGTCACCTCGACATCGGTTGTCGACGCTGCTGCGGGTGCTAAGGATATCGTGCTCTATTGATGCCATGCGCGAGGACCGGGCGCAGTCTACGGTCGAGGCGGCATTCCTGCTGCCGACGTTTCTGACGCTCGTCCTGTTGGCGCTGCAGCCGGTGTGCCTGCTCTATACACGCGCGGTCATGGAGTCTGCCGCCGCCGAGACCGCGCGGCTCATGACCACGACGACGGTGGGGGATGACGAGGATATTAAGGAGTTTGCCCGCCGCCGTCTTGCCGCGGTTCCCGACGTTTCGATTTTCCATGCCGGCGGGCCCCTGTCGTGGGATATCGAGCTTGGTCGGGCCGATGCGGGCGGCGTCTCGTCCGTTTCCGTTACCGGCGAGGTTAAACCGCTGCCCGTGATCGGTGCGTTTGCGCAGGCTATGGGTAGCGCAGGCCAAGACGGCTATGTCGAGCTTAAGGTCGACGTCTCGTATCGATCGCGTCCCGAGTGGCTGGAGGGAGATTATGATTCATGGATTGCTGCATGGGATTAAGCGCTGCCTGTTGAAGGTGACGAGGGGGCTTGCGGGCCGTTGCCGACCGCGTGCTCGCTGCAAGCGAGGCGGCTTTATGGGTCGAGCCGGGATCGACCTGTTTATCGAAGACGGTGCCTATACCACGCTCTCCTCTGCGGTGGTCATCTTGGTGGTGCTCACGTTGCTGTTTTCGTCGACGGCGGCGATATGGAGCATGTCGCGTGCCGGGGACACCCAGGTGGCTGCCGATAGCGGCGCGCTGGCAGGCGCCAATGTGGTGGCGTCCTACCATACGGCTGCGACAGTGGTGGATGCGAGCATATTGAGCTTGGGCCTAGCGGGGTTTGCCACGATCGGCACCGGCTTGGTCGCCATCCTTATTCCGGGTGCCGAGCTTGCCGCGGGCGATATGGTCGACACGGGGATCGAGATCATTAAAACGCGCAATAAGTTTGCCAAAAGCGCCTCCAAGGGCCTGCAGAAAATCGAGATGGCTCTACCGTATCTGGTTGCCGCGCGAGCTACGCAGGCCGTGTCGGCGCAGGATACCGAGGGCGCGACCTATACCGGTACGGCGCTTGCCGTGCCCAGGACGTCCGAGTCGGATTTCGTTGCGCTCGAGGGGTCCGAGATCTCGACCGATGCCGTCGAGAGCGCCTCAAAAGACCTTGACTATGCCGCCAAGGAACTGCAGAAAGCGTCTGAGAAAACGTCAAAGGCCAAGGAACGCGCCTGGCTTGCCGACTGCGGTGGATCGGACGAGAACGCGATTGGCAGCTGTTCATGTATGTGGGAACGCGCGGGGAGCTTGGCAAAGCTCTCAGGTGAGCAGAACCCGCATTATGCCTCGAGCGTTACGTGGGAGCCGCAAGTGGCGCTCGATCGCGCGAAGGCCTACTATCACCAGCGTCTGGCAGACGAAAAACCGCAGGGTTCAAGCGTCGAGATGAAGGCGGAGTCGGCGGCGCGCAAGGCGTTTTACACCTATGCGAGTACAGAGGTCAATCGTGCATATGTAACCGAGGGCGGAGATGAAGTCGCTTCCTATATTCCGCTGTTGCCGCGCAACACTGACGAGGTGCGAGCGACGGAACTCTATACCGATGCGGCGTGGCCAACTAGTACCAACGATGGCAAAACGTATCTGCATTATGGAACGAGCTGCCCCAACTATAAGAAAGGGACGCCAGGCGGGCTAGCCTCGGTCGCTGCTTATGACGGGCAGGACAAATGCAACAGATGCCATTTTGGTGTTTCGTCGCTCGGCGCCGTTGCGGCTCCTTCGACTTCTATCGAAAACGGCTTCGAGTACCACTTTGATCGATTCAAAGACGCCCTGAAGAAATACGTCGAATGCCGCAACAAAGAGCTCGAGCTCATGCGCCAGACCGAGGACGAGGCTGACCGTGCGGGCAATGCGTTTGACGAGGCCATTAAAGCGCTTTCGGGCGAGCGTCCGCGTATCGCCCCGCCCGGCCGCAATGGCGTGGTTGCCCTTGCGGTTTCGGGTGCCATCTCGAGCCCCGATGAGCTCAATTCTTCGTTTAACACGACAGTCAGGCTTGGCGATCGCGGCGCGATCTCTGCTGCGGTGCTGGCGCCCGATGACGCGACGGCGCAGAACAACGTTCTCTCGCGGTTTTTCTCGACGCTGGAGGAGCGTTCGGGTGGCGTTGTCGGCGTACTCGATGGCGTCATGGATGTTTGGGGACGGCTACTTGTGGGATACGGAGACATCCAGGGCTCGGCCGACGAGCTTATGGATGAGATGATCGATGGCCTGGGAGGGAGCAGTGGCGCGCTGGGCTCCATTGCATCGTGGCTCGGCGATACCGTTTCGGCGTCCGTGGCGGCGCTGGGCTTGGAGCCGTGCGACTTGCGCCTGCGAAAGCCGGTGCTGACCGACACCGCCAATGTCATCAAGAGCCCTGGGTCTGACATCACAGGTCTTTCTAAAGTGCAGGACAAGCTACGAAGTATTCCGCTGGGCGTGACCGACCCCAAGGCGCTTTGCGAGGCGCTGGAATATCAAGTCGAGCGCACCATCAGCGGTGCGGTGTTCACGCTAGCGGAGATTCCGCTGCCCGGCGGCGGTTCCATTCCACTTACCGTCGATGTCGCCACGCTGGCGGGTGCCCTGGGCGGTGGGTCGTAATGGGCATCCGCACGCGCCTGCGCGAGGAGCGCGCCCAGGCGACGGTCGAGATGGCCGCGGTCACGCCCGTCCTGCTGGTTCTGGCGCTTATCGTGTACAACGTCATGATCTTTGCCGGTGCGGTCGCACGCTTCGACCGCGTGGTGCCCGATATCGTGCTAGCGCATGCCGTGGCTCCGAGCGGAGAGGGCGATGGCAGCTCCATCGATGCCTCCGCGACCGTTCAGATTCAGATTCAACATGCCATGGAAGGCTATGACTTGCAGATCGAGGTCTCGAGCAAACAGGGTGCGACGACATCGGATGGCGGTCTGCTTTCGCTCTCCGGCACGTTTAGGACCTATACCTGTACCATGCGCTACGAGCCGTGGCCGAGCTCGCTCAGCATCGCCGGCGTTTCGCTGGGGGCACCGGCAAAGTTGTCGCACGAGCGCGCAGTGACGGTCGATCCGTGGCGTCCGGGGGTGGTTATGTGACCGCGGCCTCATCCTACATTGCCTACGCGCGGGCGCTCAACAGGCTGGGTTGGGCGCCTGCGGAGTTTGTGGTGGCGGAGTCGTTTGCCGTGCGCCTGCGTGGCATGCTGGGACGATTGCCGATTGCCGCCAACGGGTTGCCGCTCGTCATGGCGTTTCCACGCTGCTCTTCGGTCCACACCTGCTTTATGGCCTACCCCATCGACATTGCTTTTATCGACCGCAACGGCAGCATCCTCGCATGCTACGAAAACGTCCGTCCTTGGCGCATGTGTTCCTGTCCCGGTGCCTGGGCGGTGCTGGAACGCCCTTCAATCCTCGCTACACCTCCCGCCTTTCAACAAGTGCCGGCGTAAGAATTGGCGGCAGCGGACTTTCGTCATACGAAATTGGGTAAGATGGAGGAGAAGATGCATGGATGTTGAGATCCATCCCAACGCCAAAAAAACACTTGACGGAAAAGCAAGTGCTTGGTGCCTGGTTCGCGGTTACTGAGTGCATTCGCCGCGAGTCGGAGGACGAGCCGCCGAGATGGCTTGCCATTGGATGGCTTCCAGATGGTCGAAGTGTGGAACTTGTTGCAGTCGAACTAATTCGTGGATGGCTCATTATTCATGCCCTGTCTCCGGTTCAGAAGAAATTCTGGCAAGAGATCGAGCAAACTCGGCAGAGGGGTCGATGATGAGCAAGGCGTATACGGCTGCCAATGGTCAGGTTGTAACGGATGAAATGATTGACGCGTGGTGCGAGTCGTACGAGCATGGCGGGTTTCCGGACGGCGAGCATACCGTTGGGGGGATCGTGCACGGGCGGCCTCCGCTCTCAAGCGAAGGGACGGCAACGCTATCGGTCAAGATTCCCCTAGGGATGAAGGAGGCGATTCGTCGTCGGGCGGCGGCTGAAGGAATGACGCCAAGTGAGTTTGCCCGTGCAGCCTTGAGCGAAAAACTTCTTGCGGCGGGTTGATGTCTCTAACGTGCTGTTCTATAGGGTCGGCCTTGTGGCTGACGCCGTGCTCAAAAACTTTTTTCAAATTCTCGGTTGACCGGAGCGCGTCCTTGGTTATACTAATCAAGCCTTGAAACAAGGCACACCTCAAATGGCTGGGTAGCTCAGTTGGTAGAGCAGAGGACTGAAAATCCTCGTGTCAGGGGTTCGATTCCCTTCCCCGCCACCTTGAATTGACTAGGACCTCTGCAAAGGGGTCCTTT
>URDE01000117.1:0-5451 GCA_900546525.1 uncultured Collinsella sp. | reverse complement strand
AACAGGAGTTCAATATGATTCTGACCGTTACCATGAACCCGTCGATTGATACGCGCTATCAGCTCGACAAGCTGGTCATCGACGATATTAACCGCGTGACGCCCGAAAAGACCGCTGGCGGTAAGGGTCTCAACGTGAGCCGCGTGTTGCTGCAGTTGGGCGACGATGTGCTCGCGACCGGCCTGCTTGGCGGTCACATGGGTGCCTATATGGCCGAGCTCATGGATGCCGATGGCGTCAAGAACGACTTTGTGCCTATCGCCGGTGAGACGCGCATCTGCCTGAATATCCTGCACGAGGGCAATCAGACCGAGCTTTTGGAGAGCGGCCCGCAGATCGCCCTGGCCGAGCTCGAGGCCTTTACGGCCAAGTTTGCCGAGCTTGCAGCGAAGGCGGACGTTGTGACGCTTTCGGGCTCATTGCCGC
Source organism: uncultured Collinsella sp. (assembly GCA_900546525.1). GTDB lineage: Bacteria > Actinomycetota > Coriobacteriia > Coriobacteriales > Coriobacteriaceae > Collinsella. The sequence continues at coordinate 5,025 of URDE01000117.1, read as the reverse complement.
GTGGCGTCGATGCCGGCTACTATGCCGAGCTCGTCAAGATCGCCGAGGAGGCGGGCGCCAAGGTGCTGCTCGACACCTCGGGTGCATCGCTGGAGGCCGCGCTGGAGTCCGACGCTAAGCCCGAGCTCGTAAAGCCCAACCTGACCGAGATTAACGGCCTGCTGGGTACGTCCTTTACGACCGATGATGTGGATGCCCTGCGCGAGGCGCTTGCCTCCGATGGACGCTTTGCCGGTATTCCCTGGGTTGTCGTTTCGATGGGCGCTGCCGGTTCGGTGGGTTTCCATGAGGGCCGCGCGTTCCGCGCCAAGACGCCCGCGATTGCGGCTGTGAACGCGACGGGTTCCGGTGACTCGACCATCGCCGGCTTTGCGCATGCCATTGCTGCTGGTGCCGACGATGTCACGGTGCTCAAGACCGCCAATGCCTGTGGCAAGCTCAACGCCATGGATCCTAAGACCGGTCACCTGGTCATGGATCGCTGGGACGAGGTCTACAACAGCGTTGTCGTGACTGAACTGTAGGGTTACGCGGTTTTACCAAACCGCGTAACGGCGCGACGCTGCAAACGCCCCTAAGCGGCAATCTGACGTTCAATCGTCGGGCATGACCAAAAGGTCAATGCCCTCCTCTTTCACGTCACCTTGCTCGCTTAGGGGCGTTTTCGCTGTCGTTGCCAAGACACCGGCGTTGCCTTGGTCGCAAGTAGTCATTGGGGACGCTCTTTAATGACTAGTCGTTTAAGAACGCCCCTTAAGAATGACCCCAATGACTACACTCAAAAACGGCGCCCGCTGGTGATGTTGCCGGCGGGCGCCGTTGTCTTGAAGACGAAATGATCCGTTTTCCTCCGTCCCCAAGGGATCATTACAGCGAGTCGATAAAGCGCTGCTGGGCGGCGCGTCCTGCCTCGTCCCATTTAAAGACGCCGGCGTTGTCGAGTACGTGGCCAAACACCACGCCCACCTCCTCGTGCAGGATATCGATGGCGTTGTCGGTCGTAAGTTCATCGGCGCGGCGTGCAAAGACATCCTCGGCCCATGCGGCGTGGCTGCGGCAAAGGTCGTCGCCCTCGAGTGCGGCGCCAAGGTCGTAGCTTGCGTCGACCTTGGCGGCCAGCAGGTGCTCGCGGACGGCGCCGAGCTCGGGAACCAGGCGTGGCGGCAAAATGGCCAGGCCCATGACCTCGATCAGGCCGATGTTCTCCTTCTTAATGTGGTGGTACTCGGCATGCGGGTGGAATACGCCCAGCGGATGCTCGTCAGTCGTGATGTTGCAGCGAAGCGCCAGGTAGGCCTCGTAGATTTCGCCGCCGGCATTGCCGCGGGAGTCCACGCGGCGAATGACGGGCGTCACGGTGTTGTGCGCCACGCCATCGGCTGTGTGCGCGACGACGCCAACCGACTCATCGGTCCACTCGCGCCAGGCGAGGATAATCTTCTCGGCGGCGTCGAGCAGCTGGGCGCGGTCGTGCGAGCGCAGTCGCAGCACCGAAAGCGGCCACTGCAGCACGGTACCGGTGACCTGGTCAAAGCCGGGCACGCTAAACTGCGAGACCTCGGCGGCATGCATCATGGGGAACTCGTGCGCACCGCCCTGGAAGTGGTCGTGCGACAGGATCGAGCCGCCCACGATGGGCAGGTCGGCGTTGGAGCCAATAAAGTAGTGCGGGAACAGGTCCACAAAATCGAGCAGGCAGGTCAGCCCCTTGCGGTCGACGTGCATCGGGCGATGCTCGGAGCTCATGGCAATGCAGTGCTCGTTAAAATACGCATACGGGCTGTACTGGAAGCCCCAGCGCTCGCCGTCGAGCTGAATGGGGATAACGCGCAGATTCTGGCGGGCGGGATGGGCGCCGCCGTCGGCTGCAGCGGAGCGTCCGGGATAGCCCTCGTTTTCGATGCAGAGCTGGCAGGCGGGATACTTCTCGCCCGTGTTTTTGGCGGCGCCGGCCGCGGCAATATCGCGCGGGTCCTTCTCAGGCTTGGACAGGTTGATGGTGATCTCAAGATCGCCCCAGTTGGTGGGGGTGCTCCATTTGATGTTGCGCGCGATGGCGGCACGGCGCACGTAGCCGGCGTCGCAGCACAGGCCGTAGAACCAGTCGGTCGCGGCGCGGGGCTCGTTGACGCCCATACGTCCGTTGAACTCCTCGTTTACAACCGAAGGCCTCGGCATGAGCGCGCCCATGATGCGCATGGCGATGCGGTCGCGGCCCGACACCGTGTCCTCGGCGGCACCGTTGGCAACGGCAGCCTCGGCAAGCGCGGCAAGCGTGCCTTCAAGGTAAAAGTCGGGCAGGGTATCGGGGTGCAAGAGCGAGAGTTTTTCGACCTGGAGCGCCCAGGCCATGTCGAGTGCGGGGCCCGTGGCGCCGATGCACTCCAAAATGGTGTTGTATGCCCAGATGCGATCGTCCTGGCCGATCATCGATCGGTGGATAGCGTACTCGATCAGGTTCTGCGCGGCCTCGCGCACGTCGGTCATTACAGCCATGCCGCGTAAGCCCCCTTGTCAGAAATCGCGTAGTGGCGGGCAGAGCCCTCGCCCAGCCAGCCGTTCATCTTGGCAATGAAGGTGTCGACCAGATCGAGCGGCACGAAGGCCTGGATGGTACCGCCAAAGCCGCCGCCGTGAATACGAACGGCGCCACGGCCGTCGAGCACATGCTCGGCAAGAGCAAGTGCGTACATGGAAGGCTGCTCGGCACCCAGTTTGGCAACAACATTCTGCAGGTACATGGCGGAGCTGGCGCCGGACTCGCGCGTCAGGACTAGGAACTGGTCAATGTCGCCGGCGTTCAGAGCTGCCCAGCGCTTGTCGACCAGACCGTTCTCGTACCAGTAGTGAACGGCGCGCAGGCAGGCACGGTCGCCCAGCTTGGCGCGCAGCTCGGGGAGCTTGGCGTCAAAATCGGCAACATCGACCTCGCACAGGCGTGCCTTGCCAAACTCGGCGGCGACGTCTTGCATCTCGCGCGGAACGGCGGCGTAGTCGTCGGTGGCGGCCACGTGGTCGGCACCAACCTTAACGAGCACGAGCGCATAGCCGTGATCCTCAAAGTTGAGTTCGAGCTTCTGGGTTTTAGGCTGAGCCTGGTCCTCAAAGTCCATGTAGGCAAGGCCGCCCAGGCACACAGCGGCCTGGTCCATCAGACCGCAGGGCTTGCCATAGTAGTTGTTCTCGGTGCGCTGGCTCATCTGGGCGAGCGCGACGGGCTCGATGGCGGGTGCGCCCCAGAGCGTCTCCATGGCGCGACCGTATGCCGCCTCGACAGCAGCAGAGCTCGAAAGGCCGCCGCCCGAGGGGACGGAACAGGTAAAGGCGAAGTCGAAGCCCTGGGGCTCAACGCCCAGAGCAGCGATTTCGTGGGCCATGCCGCGGACGAGGCTCGCAGACGTGCCCTTCTCGGACTCTTGAATACCCAGCGTGTCGAGCGTGATCTCAAACGTGGGATAGCCCTCGTCGGCGACGCGAATCTTGTTGGTGTCGGTCGCTACGGCAATGCCGTCAACGGCGACATCGAGCGAGCCGGCGATGACGTGGCCGCCCTCGTGGTCGGTGTGGTTGCCGCTGATTTCGGAACGGCCGGGCGCGTGCACATAGAGCACCTGGCGATCGCCGATGGGCCCAAACTCCTCCTCAAACAGCCTGGTGAGCGTGGCGAGTGTCTTTTCGTCGGGGGTGGTCATCGGAGTCCTTTCCTTGGCGCGTACGGGTAAGTTTTGCGCCGTTATGAGTACGTTAACAACTTGAAGCGGCATGAACCAAGTGTTCACGATGCCGCACGTTACGGGCTATGTTAACGTACTCATAACACAACTCTTGTCACTTTTTGAGAATCTGGTAATCGGTAGAAATTCAGCCGTGAACGGTATTGCCGTATGGACTTATAAAGCAGAAGAGATGCGGATTGAAAAAGTAGAGTACGTTAACATGCGTCCGACGATAGCGGGCCTCGGCGCGGGCTAAACTCCTGCCCGGGCCGGCATTCACGCTATTCAGATCTCGCAAGGGTGAAGGTGATCCTGTGGCAAGGTGCCCGTCCAACGATACAGGTACGCGTCCGGTCTCCATGGCCGACGTTGCCCGCGCTGCCGGTGTTTCGCAGCAGACGGTTTCGCGCGTTGCCAACGGATTGCCCAATGTGAATGAGCAGACGCGTCAGCGCGTGCAGGCAGCCATGCAGGAGCTCGGTTTCCGTCCGAGCTATGCCGGTCGCTCGCTGCGCGACGGCCGCTACCATTCGGTCGGGCTGTGCGTTAACGACGTCACCAAGTTCGGTAACCTGACGATGATCGACGGCATTGCCAGTGCGGCCCGCGAGCGCGGTTGTGCTATCACGCTGGTCGAGATGTCCAAGACCGAGGAGTTTTCGCTTGCCGAGGCAACGCGTCGTATGGCAGCGCTGCCCGTGGACGGCATCATCATCGGCATGAGCCGCATGGCGCCCGATTTTGAGACGTTTGATCCACTGCCGGGCATTGGCACGGTCATCGTTACCATGTACGCGCACCCGCGCGTGACCACGGTCGACTCCGATCATTACGGCTGCTCGCTCTTGCTTATGGATCACCTGTTTGAGCTGGGTCACGAGCAAATTCGCTATATTGGCGGCCCGTCGTTCTCGGTCGACGAGCAATTTCGTCGCGCCGGTTGGCAGGATGCACTCGAGCGTAAACACATCGAGCCGGCGGAGCCGCTCGAGGGCGACTGGTCTGCCAACAGCGGCTACGAGGCCGGCAGGCACCTGGCCGAGCACGATCACACCATGACGGCGATTTACGCGGCAAACGATCAGATGGCAAATGGCGCGATTGCCGCGCTACGCGATAGCGGCCTGCGCGTGCCCGAGGACGTGAGCGTGGTGGGCGTCGACGATTCGCTCGATGATTTTGTAGCACACAACGAGCTCACGACCGTGCGATTCGATCTACATCAGCGCGGACGCGAGGTGTTTGAGCATGCGGTTCCCGAGGCGGGTACGGCGGGCAAAACCGTTGCCATTCGTATTCCCGGCCAGCT
>URDE01000116.1:0-5456 GCA_900546525.1 uncultured Collinsella sp. | reverse complement strand
GCGCTTGCCAAGGAGGACGAGGGCATTGCCGCCGAGGCGCTGCGCTCGCTCGATATCGCCTACGACGACATCATGGACACCCTCAAGGAGGTCCAGACCACGGTTCCCGAGCCCAGTGAGGAGACCGAGGCGGCTAAGCTCGCCTTTACGCCGCTCGTCATTAGCGTTATGGAGCGTTCATTCCGCGTGGCGCGTGAGAATAACCAGACCTACGTGTCGACCGAGCACTTGCTGATCGGCATCGTCGAAGAGGGCAACGGCATGGCCATGGACATCCTCATGCGCCTGGGTGTGTCGTCCGCCTCTATCAAAAAGGCTATCGAGAAACTCACTGCCAAGGACCAGGACAAGAAGCGTCCGCTCGCCGGCGCCGGTGCCGGGCGTCCCGGTGCGGGCCTGCCGTTCTTTAGCGGCTCGGATGCCTCTCAGCAAAAGGGGAGTGGCACCGATACGCTTAAGCAGTTCGCGACCAACCTCACGCAGAAGGCGCGCGATGGCGAGCTCGACCCTGTAATTGGTCGCGAAAAGGAAGTCCAGCGTATGATGGAAATTCTTTCGCGCCGCACCAAGAACAACCCGCTCATTCTGGGCGACCCCGGCGTGGGCAAGACGGCCATCGTCGAGGGCCTGGCTCAGCAGATTGCAGCCGGCAACGTGCCCGAGAACCTCATGAACCAGAATATCTGGACGCTCGACCTGCCGGGCCTCGTGGCGGGTGCCAAGTATCGCGGCGAGTTTGAGGAGCGCCTCAAGAACGTGATCCAAGAGGCCACCGAAGCCGACGACGTCATCCTGTTTATCGACGAGATGCACACCATCATCGGTGCCGGTTCTGCTGAGGGCTCCATCGACGCGAGCTCTATGCTCAAGCCCGTGCTCGCGCGCGGTGCCTTCCAGATTATCGGCGCCACCACGGCCGAGGAATTCCGCAAGTACCTCACCAAGGACCCGGCCTTCGAGCGTCGCTTCCAGACCATCGATGTCGAGGAGCCGAGCGTCGAGGACACGGTCAAGATCCTGACCGCGCTCAAGCCGCGCTACGAGGAGCACCACCATGTGCGCTATACGCAGGGTGCTATCGAGGCCGCCGCGAACCTTTCCAACCGCTACATCCAGGATCGCTTCCTGCCCGATAAGGCCATCGACCTCATTGACGAGGCCGGTGCCCGCGCTCGCATCGCCGCGAATCGCGCGCCCGAGCCGGTGCGCGAGGCCGAGCATCGCATAGAGGAGCTCAAGGCCGCCGCGCAGGAGGCCACCGAGAGCGACGACATGAACAAGGCCGCCGAGATTACCGAGCGGCAGAAGGCCGCCGAGATTGAGCTCGCCGAGGCCAAGGCCGCCTGGACCGCCGAGCTCGACGCCAGCCCGCTCACCATCGATGTGAGTCAGATCGCCGATATCGTGTCCGTGACCTCGGGCGTGCCGGTGTCCTCGCTTACCGAGAGCGAGAGCCGTCGCCTGCTACAGGCCGAAAGCGTGCTCAAGACCCGCATTATCGGCCAGGACGAGGCCGTCGAGGCCGTTGCCAAGGCCGTGCGCCGCAGTCGCTCGCCGCTCAAGGATCCGCGTCGCCCCGGCGGCAGCTTTATCTTCCTGGGCCCCACCGGCACGGGCAAGACCGAGCTCGCCAAGACGCTCGCCGAGTATCTCTTTGGCAGCAAGGACGCGCTCATCAGCTTCGACATGTCGGAGTTCGGCAGCGAGTTCGAGGTCTCCAAGCTTATCGGTAGCCCCCCGGGCTACGTTGGCCATGACGAGGGCGGTCAGCTCACCAAGGCCGTTCGTCGTCACCCGTATTCGGTCGTGCTGTTCGACGAGATCGAGAAGGCGCACCCCGATATCTTCAACATTCTGCTGCAGGTGCTGGAGGAGGGCCGCCTGACCGATAGCCAGGGCAAGACGGTCGACTTCCGTAATACCGTGATCATCATGACGTCCAACGTGGGCGCCCGCGAGATTGCGCAGGATGCGAGCGTTGGCTTCGGCACCACCGGCGAGCAGGGCCTTACCTCGAGCGAGATTAAGGGCCGTGCGATGGGCGAGCTCAAGCGCCTGTTCCGCCCCGAGCTGCTCAACCGTATCGACGACATCGTGGTGTTCCAGAAGCTTTCGGGCGAGAACCTGACCAAGATCGCGCACCTGCTGGTGGACGACCTGCGTCAGCGTCTGATTGCCAACGGCATGAACATCAAGCTCACCGATGCGGCCTACGACAAGATCGTGGCCGAGGGCACCGACCTCACCAACGGTGCGCGTCCGCTGCGTCGTGCCATCCAAAAGCTCATCGAGGATCCGCTGTCCGAGGAGCTGCTGGCCGGCGAGTGGGGCGAGGGCGATACCGTCCTGTGCGATGTGGCCGACGGCAAGTTTGTCTTTAGCCATGGCACGGGCGAGATCCCGGCACCGCGTCCGGCGGGCACGCTCGGTGGCGATACCGCTCCGGCGGCGCCGCACACCGGCAACGCCGCGCCTGTGAGCAGTGGCGTGAGCTCGGGTCCCGGCGGCATGATGCAAGCCGGTTCCGGCGCGCTGTAGGGATTAACATAGCTTTGCGAAGGGGCACTCCTGTCGGGGCGCCCCTTTTTATGAGTAAATGGTGCTATACTCGAAATACAAATATGTATAGCAGAAGGAGCTAGCATGCCTATATCGGTACTCGACTCACGGCCGGTCCAGATGAATGTACGCATGGATCGCCAACTCAAAGAGGCTGGGGACGCCGTGCTGGCGCATATCGGCATGACGCCGTCTCAAGCGGTGCGGACACTTTGGGAATATCTGGTCGTCAACGGATGCATGCCCTCGAGATCGGGGATTGCGGTACCGAGCTCTAACGTGCCAGCGACTGCGTCGGTGGAATCAAGGGTTACGCAAGGCAGCCACATCGTGCGCGATGCGTGCCTCAAATATGGCATCCCTGTTCCCGACCTCTTGGGTGACTACGATGACCTCTATGAGGAAGCAATGGCGGAGCGCTATCCCGAGTGGGTGGAGCTATGAGTGCAGACGGCATTCTCAAGTTGCTCATCGACACCAACGTATGGATGGATTACTTTTCTGGAAGGTCGGACCGGACAGCGGATGTTGTCCGTCTATTCGAGATTGCCGATGTCTCGGAGCAGATTGCCCTGTTTGCCTCGTCTCTTTCGGTCAAAGATGTCTCGTATCTTGTCTCGGCGGCGATTAAGAGGGAGTGCCGAAGGAAGAATGGTTCGCTGAGCGATAACGCCATTGCGGCGGCGGACGAAACGGCCTGGGCATGCGTTCGGCAGATGCGCGAGCTCGCCCTCATCGCGCCGGTCGGTGCAGACGAGGTCTTCGACTCCTTTGTGTTCAAGTATCATCACAATGACTTTGAGGATGACCTGATGCTGGGCGTTGCCAATCGCATCGACGTCGATTACGTCGTGACGGAGGACAAAAATCTCATTAAGCATACCAATGGTGTATGCATAAACGTTGATCAGGCGTTGAGGTTGGTTGAAGGGTCCAGCGTCCCTTCGGCGCGGCCCGTCTAACATGCTTTATCTTGATAAAGTGGTGTTTCCCCGCCGTTAGCCGATGATGCGGGGGCGCTCGGCGTTTTCGACTGGTTTATGCACGCAAAGTCTGGGAATATACAAGGCGCATGTCTTACTGTCTAACCAGTTGCGCCAAGGAGGCACCATGGACTACAAGATTACCGGCTACGAGCCCGCCCAGCTGTTCCATTTCTTTGAGGAGGTCAGCGCGATCCCCCGTGGTTCTGGCAACGAGAAGGGCATCAGCGATTTCCTGGTCGCGTTTGCCAAGGAGCGCGGTCTCGATGTGTATCAGGACGAGGTCTACAACGTCATCATTCGCAAGCCCGCATCTGCCGGCGCCGAGAATGCCCCGACCGTGATGCTGCAGGGTCACATCGACATGGTGTGCGACAAGCTGGGTTCCGTCGAGCACGACTTTACGACCGACGGTATCGACCTGGTCGTCAAGGACGGCGTCCTCACCGCTAACGGCACCACTCTGGGCGCCGACAACGGTATCGCCGTCGCGCTTATGCTTACCGTGCTCAACGACGATTCGATTGCCCATCCGGCCCTCGAGTGCGTATTCACCACCGACGAGGAGACTGGCCTGGTCGGTGCCGAGACGCTCGACAAGTCCCAGATTAGCGCCCGTACTATGATCAACCTTGACTCCGAGGAAGAGGGCGTTGCCACCGTCAGCTGCGCCGGCGGCGTCGTCGTTACCTACACCTGCCCCATCGTGCGCGAGCACAAGACCGGTAGCACCCTCACACTCGACATCTCCGGCCTGCTGGGCGGTCACTCCGGCAGCGATATCAACCTGGAGCGCGGCAACGGCAACCTCATCATGGCCCGCATCATCGACCGCCTGATGGTCGCTGGCGAGCCCGCCATCGTCAGCTTTAACGGCGGCACTAAGGACAACGCCATCAACCGTGAGTGCAAGGCTGTTCTGGTCTACGCCGACCACGCTGCCGCCGAGGCCGCGGCCCAGATCGCAAAGGGCATCATCGCCGACGTTACTGCCGAGCTCGAGGTCTTCGACCCCGGCTTTACCTGCACCGTTGAGATTGCCGACAACGCCGAGGTCGAGGCCATGGACCAGAAGTCCGCGCTTGCCCTCATCCGCGCCCTGCGTCTTGCCCCCAACGGTGTGATCCGCCGCAACGTCGCCACCGACGGCTCCGTCGAGGTTTCCTCCAACATCGGTGTGGTTGCCACTTCTGACGACGAGGTCAAGATCATGCTGTCCCCGCGCTCTTCGATCACCTCGCTGCAGAACGAGTTCAAGGACCGTCTGCAGACGCTGGCCGATGTCCTGGGCTTCGACGCCAAGTTTGAGTTCGAGTATCCCGGCTGGAGCTATGCCGAGCATTCGCCGGTCCGTGACGTCTTTGTCGAGAGCTATCGCGAGCTCTTTGGCTCCGAGCTGCGCATCGAGTCCATCCACGCCGGCCTTGAGTGCGGCCTGTTCGCCGAGGCCCTGCACGGCCTGGACGCCATCGCCGTGGGCCCGACGCTCTCCGATGTCCACACCCCGGACGAGAGCATGGAGCTCGCTTCTGCCGAGCGCTTCTACGAGTTGCTCATCGACGTCCTCAAGCGCCTTGCCGCGTAAAGGTTGCGCTAGCAGCAGTCCGAGCCACGTGCTGGTGGATTGCAAATGACATTACGTGAGGGGGCACCCGAGCTTTTGCGACAGGTGCCCCCTCTCTTCTTTTGGGAAATGGGAGATTACGGACACCTAGCCCATATCCGCCTTGATGAGGTCGAGGGTGCGCTGGCAGTTTTCGCAGACGGGGCCGAGCATATGCTCGCGCAGGTCCGCCATGCCGGGCAGGTCGGCGTATTCGTCCATGATCTCTTCCATGCAAATAGGTACCTCGTAGGCGAGGTCCATCATGGTCGCAAAGCAAAACTTCTCGGATAGCCCGGCATCGGTGAGCG
>URDE01000115.1:0-5465 GCA_900546525.1 uncultured Collinsella sp. | reverse complement strand
GGCGCGACCAGAAGGTCAGCGCCCTTTCGTTTCACGTCACCTTGTCTCAAATGCGACCCGCTCGCTGTCCGTTCTCTACCTGCGGCGTTGCCTTGCTCCTGATGCGGTATGCTCAACCTGCGGCGCCTTGATGTAGTCATTGGGGACGTTCTTAAACGACTAGGTTGGGCTTATTGCTTTGAGATGTTATTCAATCGTCTTTGATAGACTTCAAGCTGTCTACCTGCTGAAAGCAATTAACGGTATGCATCTGCAATTGAAAATATTGCTTGAAAAATCGTCCAAGAAGTCGCGGGGTGATTTTTGACGCGTTGCGCGTCAAGTGATGTGGCAAGCGTTTGGTTAGATATTGGTTAGTTTTGGGGCAACCTTGCCAAAAGCTTGACGAATGCAAATCTAGACGTCGGCGAATGAACACTTTGAGCGAGCCCGGTGCAAAATTCTGGGCTGATTCTCGATATTCGCCTTCAATCGTCCCTTGCCGCGTGCCGCCCTCGCGTACAATCTGCTCCGACATTCGCGCGCCGTCCGGCGCTTAAGAGGGGAGGGCCCCATGGCAAACGAGATCTGGACCATCAAGCGTTGTCTCGAGTGGACCAAGGAGTACCTGGCCGAGCGCGGCGAGGAGCACCCCCGTCTTTCTGCCGAGTGGCTGCTGTGCGCCGCCACGGGCCTGGCGCGCATTGACCTATATATACGTATGGACGAGACGCTTAACGCGGCCCAGCTCGAGACCATGCACGCGGCCGTTGTTCGTCGCGCTAAAGGTGAACCGCTGCAATACATCACGGGCAGCACGCAGTTTCGCATGATCGACGTCGCGTGCGCCCCCGGTGTGCTCATTCCGCGCCCCGAAACCGAGATGCTCGTCGAGGAAGTCCTCAATTATCTGGATGCCGAGGTGCTGAGCCCCGAGGCTGCTGCCCGTCAGCGTGTTGAGCTGCCTTGGAACGATGAGGTCGAGGAGGCACGCAAGGCCGAGGCCGCGCTGGCAGACGAACGGGCGACCGCCGAGCGCCGTGCCGCTAACCTGACGGCTGCCGATGAGGCGGCGCTAGGCAGCGACGTACTGGGCAGCCGTGCCTATGCCGAGGAACTGGCCGATCGCGAGGCCGAGGAAGCCGCCGCGCAGGCAGCAGAAGCCGAAGCCGCGGAAGCCGCCGAGTCCGAGCTCGACGAATACGGCATCGCCATCGAGGGTGCCGACCAGGAGACGGCTTTAGCTCAGGATGCCGCTGCGCCTGCCCCAACCGAGCCCTGCACTGCCCGCGTTCTCGAGGTCGGCTGCGGCACGGGCTGCATTTCGCTCTCCCTTGCCTGGGAGCGCCGCGGCCACGTTACCTGCACTGCTACCGATATCGAGCCGCGCGCCATCGACCTTGCTACCAAAAACCGCGACGCCCTCGGCCTCACGGCAGATGAGGTTGCCTTTAGCCTCACCAACCTGGTGAGTTCCATTCCCCGCGAAGAGTGGGGCACCTTTGACGTACTCGTCTCCAACCCGCCCTACATCCCCACCGATGTCATGCGCTCGCTGCCGCACGAGGTCAAGGACTTTGAGCCCGATCTGGCGCTCGAGGGTGGTGCCGACGGCCTCGATATCTTCCGCCGCCTGCTCAATGCGGCGCCTTACATGCTGCGCGCCGGCGGCCTCTTTGCCTGCGAGCTCTACGAGGGTGCCCTCGACGCCGCCGCCGAGCTCTGCCGCCAGGCGGGTCTCTCGGACGTGCGCATCGTCCGCGACCTCACCGATCGTCCCCGCATCGTTCGAGCCATCGTCACCGAGCCCAAACAGCGCCAGTAATATTTATTAACTGATTAGCAAAAATTATAAAGTAGTTTATAATTAGGACGGCTGAAAGAGGTCGGCCCATGCAACCTCCTACCTTTCGGGAGATCATTGCCCTACTCAAGCACGATGGATTCGTGAAGGTCGCGCAAGTCGGTAGTCATGCTAAATATGTTTCTGGCGACCGTGTTGTCACCGTGAACGGCTCTGGTGGTGATCGACCAAAGAAGGACACGTGGGCAAGTATTCGTCGCCAAGCTGGATGGTAGTTGGAGGCAAAATGAGGCAGCGATTTACCTATGACTGCGTTCTCATAAAAGAAGACGACGGTTACTGCGCTAGCTTCCCGCAGATTCCCGGCGCCTTTGCCGATGGCGATACACGCGAAGAAGCGATTGCCCATGCCACCGAGGCACTGATGGCGTTTTTGGCCGACGACCTCAACAACGGTTTGACTCCGGCAGAGTACGAACGCTCGGCCGAGGTCGTGGCTCTTTCAGTCGAAATCGACCACGAGGACGCTCGGGAAGCGGCGTGCCGAACATTTAAAGACGCAGCGCTGGACCTCAAAGTCTCCGCTCCGCGGATTACCGCGCTGGTCAAAGCCGGAAAGCTCGATGTTGAACTCGTCGACGGCCGTCGGATGATAACGATAGACAGCATCGAGCGCTACGCCGCCCAAGAACGCCACGCCGGCAGGCCAAAGAAGTTCGTCGCAGTCCAATAACCCCCTCACTTTCACCGACTACTAGAGCCGCTCACCAAACCAACATGCGCTGTGGACAAATGGATTAAACGTTTCGTGCGAGAATGCCCCTCAGTAAACAAACTTTCACCAGAGCGTAAGGGGCTGGCATACGCATGCAGACGGTCTATCGGGTATTCGAGGGAGCGCGTGAGCCGCATCGGCTCGCCGTCGAGCGTACGGCCGAGGTACTCAGCTGTGGTGGCTTGGCCCTGATCCCGACCGAGACCGTCTATGGTGTCGCTGTGGCAGTCAGCGCTTTCTCGGACGCCTTGCCCCAAGATACAAGCGAATCTCTGCCGTGGCCGCGCGATCCGCAGGCTGCCGTCAACGGCGCCGCAGTCCCTGCGCTCGGCACCGGCTATCGCCGTATCTTCACCCTCAAGCAACGTGAGCTCACGCAAACCGTCGCCTGGCTGGTCGATGATGCCGAGGCACTCGACCGCTATGGCGTGGATATCCCTAATGAGGCCCGCGTGCTCGCCCGACGATGCTGGCCGGGCGCCCTGACTATCGTGGTCAAGGCGGCCCCCTGCGTGCCGACTTTTATGCGCGCTGCCGACGACACGGTGGCCCTTCGCGCGTCGGCCTCTCCCGTGGTCCAAGCGCTCATCCGCGCGTGCGGCAGTCCGCTTGCCTGCACCAGCGCCAACACGCACGGCGCGCCCGCGCCGGCAAGCTTTGCCGACGTTGAGGACCGCATTCTGGAGGGGGTCGATGTGGCCGTCGACGCGGGCGAGACCCCGTGCCGCGACGCTTCGACCATCGTGGCGTTTAAGCATGGCGAGCTCCGGATCCTGCGCCAAGGCGCACTTCCCGCATCAGAGATCGAGCGGGTCCTGTCCGACCCGATGCAATAGAAAGGTGTAAGCGATGTCGTTGAATCTAGGTAGCCTGGGTATGGAAGACGCCTCGTTTAGCTTTGGCGGTTCCTACATCATGGCGCTCGACTGCGGCACCACCTCGGTACTCGCGACCATCGTCGACGAGTACGGCTGCATCGTCGCCCAGGCGCGTCGTAGCGTCAAAACCAGCTTCCCGTGCCCCGGCTGGGTGGAGCAGGATCCCACGGAGGTGCTTGCCAGCCAGATCGGCGTGATGATGGAGGTCCAGTTTAAGAGCGGCATCCATTCCGATCGCATCGCCGCCATCGGTATCTCCAACCAGCGCGAGACCACGGTGGTGTGGGACCGCATAAGCGGCCAACCCATCTATAACGCCATTGTGTGGCAATGCCGTCGCACCGCACCTCTGATCGACGAGCTGGTCGAGCAGGGCTGCGAGGAGCTGGTGCGTTCCCGCACCGGCCTTACGCTCGACCCGTATTTCTCGGCCTCCAAGGTGCAGTGGATTCTCGACAACGTTGACGGCGCACGCGAGAGCGCGGCGGCGGGCGACCTCATGTTTGGCACCATCGATACCTGGCTCATCTACAACCTCACCGGCGGCCAGGTCTTTGCCACTGACTACACCAATGCCAGCCGCACGGCGCTTTTTAATATCCATACGCTCGATTGGGACGACGACCTGCTGGCGCTCTTTGATGTTCCACGTTCCATGATGCCCGAGGTTCGCTGGAGCTCGGGCGACTACGGCCGCGTCGCGAGCGACATCATGACCAACATGCCGCCCATCATGGGTGTGGCGGGTGACCAGCAGGCGTCGCTGTTCGGTCACTGCTGCTTCCATCCCGGCCAGACCAAAAACACCTATGGCACGGGCTGCTTTATGCTCATGAACACCGGCGACGAGATCGTCGAATCCAAGAATGGCCTGGTCTCCACCATCGGTATCGCTGCGAACGGCAAGGTCAGCTATGCGCTCGAGGGCTCTATTTTTGCCGCCGGCTCAACGATGAACTGGCTGCGCGACAACATGGGCGTTATCTCCAACGTATCCGAATCGGCACAGCTCGCCTCCTCGATCAGCGATAACGAGGGATGCTACTTTGTCCCCGCTTTCGCGGGCTTGGGGGCACCTTGGTGGGACGCGCACGCCCGCGGCATCGTATGCGGTCTGACCGGCGCCTCGAGTCGCGCGACCATCGTGCGTGCCGCTTGCGAGTCCATGGCCTATCAGAGCTATGACGTGCTGCGTGCCATGGAGCAGGACGTGGGTCTTTCGATCGAGCGCCTGTCTGTCGATGGCGGCGCCTCGCGCAACGAGTTCATCATGCAGTTCCAGGCAGACTTGCTGGATATCCCCGTACTGCAATGTGAGTCGGTGGAGACAACGGCGATCGGTGCCGCGTATCTGGCGGGCCTCGCGGTTGGGTATTGGGAGGATCTGGAGGAGCTGGAGCAAAACACCCAGATCGTCAAGACATTCCATCCCCATATGTCCGCTGAGCGTCGCGAGCACAACCTGGACGGTTGGCACGATGCGGTCAGGCGTTCGCTCAGCACCGCTCAATAGGGCTGCGACGGGGCACTCGATACAACAAACCGTTAAACTTATGCACGGCGCGAGGCAACAACGTCGCCATGCGCCTTGTCAGCAAGGCCATCTTCCGGCTGCAACGAAAGGGGTATCAACCCATGACCGTTACCTACGATGCGTCTCGCGTGACGCTTGTCGACCATCCACTCGTCCAGCACAAGTTGTCGATCCTGCGCGATAAGTCGACCGGCACCAACCAGTTCCGCCAGCTCGTGCGCGAGCTCGCGCTTTTTGACGGCTACGAGGCCATGCGCGACCTGCCCATGGAGGACGTCGAGGTCGAGACCCCCATCACGACCGCCACGTTCAAACAGCTCGCCGGCAAGAAACTCGCCATCGTGCCCATCCTGCGTGCGGGCCTTGGCATGGTCGACGGCATCCTCGACCTGGTGCCCTCCGCTCGCGTGGGTCACATCGGCATGGAGCGCGACGAGGTCACCCACGAGCCGCACGAGTATTACTGCAAGATGCCCAAGGATATCGACCAGCGCA
>URDE01000114.1:0-5504 GCA_900546525.1 uncultured Collinsella sp. | reverse complement strand
TAGTGCTCGGCGCCCTCGTAATCCAGCTCGCGCCAGGCTGCGCTCATCAGCGCGATGAGCGTCCACGGGTCCAAGTCGCGCTCCGCATCTTTGGGGCGGCGGCGCAGTGGGGTATTCGCGAGGTACGGCACGGAGTGTGCGGAGCGAAAGCGCTTGAGCTCCTCGGCGGGGTATTCGAGCTTTGCCATGGCGAGCATTGCGGTGTGGCGGACGCCGGCGGGATCGTTGGGGGCAAAGTCGAGGCTGCGGTTTGTGGCTTCGAGCGACATGCGATAGCGGCCGCTAATGAGGGCGCGCGATGCAAGGGCGGCAAGCCAGCGCAGGTAGGGACGGCGGGTCAGGTCGCCTGCGGCCTCACGCTCGTAGGGGTCCTGTGCCGAGGCAATCTTGAGCGCCAGGTCGTGCTCCACCTCGTCGCACTTGGACACCAGATACTGTACGTATTCCTCGTTGGATTCGGCGGTGAGCGCCGTCAGCATGCGCTGGGCATCCCAGTTGGCCGGATCGAGCGCGGCCGCCTCGCGGAGCATGTTCTCGGCTGCGGCTTCTTCTTGCTCTGCCTGGGCGTCGTCGGGGATAAAGGGGATGCGGTAGTCGACAGCCTCGACGACCTTGGCGATCAGATGCCCAGCTCGGTCGCGATCGTGCACGATGAGCGGCGCGGGGTTGCGGGTGAATTGCTCCATCAGACGCTCGACGGCGGGGCCGTCGGTGAGTGGGATATTGTCGCGGCGCAAGGCCTCAAGAACGAGGCGATGGCAATCCTCTTGAATGGGATCGAATGCCATGGGGCCTCCTTTGCTGCGGTTAGGGTTCAAATA
Organism: uncultured Collinsella sp.; assembly: GCA_900546525.1. Lineage (GTDB taxonomy): Bacteria > Actinomycetota > Coriobacteriia > Coriobacteriales > Coriobacteriaceae > Collinsella. The sequence goes on along the minus strand of URDE01000114.1, from coordinate 4,683 downwards.
TCTCTATATAAGGTTCTAGTTTACCCGCATGTGGCACACCGGGGGTGCCGCACTTGGACTTGCACCTTTGCACCACGAAGACGGATGTCGCACAAATGTCGGCACCTTGGACGACCGAGTGGTATCACAGTGCCGTAAACGGTCGATTTTTGGCGGCGAACGGGGCACATTTTGGAGGGGCACAGCCCTGTCCGGGATATGTAGTCAACCCTGATAAAACGTTTGCCCAGCTTGGGAGTATGAATGTCCCACAAGGGTCTTCAGGGATAGAAAAAACGTTTCATCATTGTTGGCTTTAGGTGAATAACTGACCAACCAGAACGGTAAAATAGTGTTTGTCTGAGCGTTGAGGCGTTAAGACATCGCGCATTGTCATCGCCGGCAACGCGCAAAACGGTCCTAACGGAGCCAATTGGGTGCTCCGTTATATACGCAAGTCTAAGAGGGGCTTGTTTAGGAGGCACAGTATGGGACGTTTTACCAATCCTCGCGATCTGTACTTTGGTGAGGGCGCTCGCCACGAGGTGAAGAACCTCAAGGGCAAGAAGGCCATCATCGTTTCTGGCGGCAGCTCTATGCGCCGCGGCGGGTTCCTGCAGGACGTTGAGGCCGACCTTAAGGAAGGCGGTTTCGAGGTCAAGCTGTTCGAGGGCGTCGAGTCCGACCCGTCCATCGAGACGGTCATGAAGGGCGCCGAGGCCATGCGCGAGTTCGAGCCCGACTGGATTATCGCCATCGGCGGCGGCTCGCCCATCGATGCCGCTAAGGCCATGTGGGTCTTCTACGAGTATCCCGAGGAGTCCTTCGATAACATCATCCAGCCGTTCAGCTTCCCCGAGCTGCGTCAGAAGGCTCACTTCTGCGCCATCTCCTCTACCTCCGGTACCGCTACCGAGGTCACTGCCTTCTCCGTCATTACCGACTACGCCAAGGGCATCAAGTACCCGCTGGCCGACTTCAACATCACCCCTGATGTCGCCATCGTCGACCCCGAGCTCACCTACACCATGCCCGCCAAGCTGTGCGCTCATACCGGCATGGACGCTCTGACCCACTGCATGGAGGCCTACGTTTCCACCTGCGCTTCCATGTTCACCGACGCCAACGCTCTGCACGGCATCCGCGAGATCGTCGAGTGGCTGCCCAAGTCCTATGCTGGCGACCATGAGGCCCGTCAGCACATGCATGAGGCTCAGTGCATCGCCGGTATCGCCTTCTCCTCGGGCCTGCTCGGCATCGTTCACTCCATGGCTCACAAGACCGGTGCTGCCTTCGAGAACGGCCACATCATCCACGGTGCCGCTAACGCCATGTACTTGGGCAAGGTCATCCAGTGGAACTCCAAGGATCCCCGTGCTGCCGAGCGTTACGCTTACGTGGCCAAGGAGATCCTGCACCTTCCCGGCGAGACCAACGAGGAGCTCATCGCTGCGCTCGTCCAGAAGATCCGCGACCTCAACGACCAGCTCAACATTCCGCAGTCCATCAAGGATTACGCGAATGGTGGCGTGAAGGTCGACGCCGAGAACCCGCAGATGGTTTCCGAGGAGGAGTTCCTCGCCAAGCTGCCCGAGATCGCCGCGAACGCCGAGCAGGACGCCTGCACGCCCGAGAACCCGCGTGAGACCAAGGCTGCCGACTTCGAGAAGATCCTCAAGGCCTGCTACTACGACACCGACATCGATTTCTAATCGACTCTTGTTATCGTAACGAGGGGCTCCGCACGTATCCGTACGGAGCCCCTTTCTTTTTTAGAGAATGGGATAGTTATGGCTGCAATTTTCAATAGCCCCAGCAAGTACATCCAGGGTCCGGACGAGCTCGCCAAGCTCGGCTCCTATGTCGAGCCGCTCGGCGCTAAGGCCCTCGTCATCGTGACGCCTTCGGGCAAGAAGCGCGTCGGTGCCAAGATCGAGGGCGGCTTTGCCGAGGCCAAGGCCGAGCTGCTGTTTGAGGACTTTAACGGCGAGTGCTCCAAGGGCGAGGTCGATCGCCTGGTTGCGCTCGCTCGCGACAACGGTTGCGACATCATCGTCGGCGTCGGTGGCGGCAAGATCCTCGACACCGCGAAGGCCGTCGCCTATTACCTGGAGTCCCCGGTTATCATTTGCCCCACCATTGCCTCGACCGATGCACCGTGCTCGGCACTTTCGGTGCTTTACACCGATGACGGCCAGTTCGATAAGTACCTCTTCCTTAAGGCAAACCCCAACATTGTCCTGATGGATACGACGGTTATCGCGGCGAGCCCGGTGCGCCTGACGGTTTCCGGTATGGGCGATGCGCTCGCAACCTATTTCGAGGCCCAGGCGACGCACGATGCCGACGGCGGCACCTGCGCTGGCGGCAAGGGCGGCATGGCTGGTCTGGCGCTCGCCAAGCTCTGCTACGAGACGCTTATGGCCGATGGCGTCAAGGCCAAGGTTGCGCTGGAGAAGGGTGCGCTCACGCCTGCCGTCGAGCACATCATCGAGGCCAATACGCTGCTTTCGGGCATTGGCTTTGAGAGCTCGGGCCTTGCTGCCGCTCATGCCATCCACAATGGCCTGACGATGCTGCCCGAGTGCCACAGCATGTATCACGGCGAGAAGGTCGCCTTCGGCACTATCGTCCAGCTGGTACTCGAGGATGCCCCGACCGAGAAGCTCGAGGAAGTCTTGGGCTTCTGCATTGAGCTGGGCCTGCCGGTCACGATGAAGGAACTTGGCGTTGCCGAGCTTACGCGCGAGCAGGCCATGATTGTTGCCGAGGCCGCCTGCGCGCCCGAGGACACCATGTGCAACATGCCGTTTGAGGTGACGCCCGAGATGGTCGCAAACGCCATTCTGGGTGCAGACGCACTGGGTCACTACTATCTCATGGATGAGTAAATCAAGCTAAGGAAGGGGCAAAGCCAACAGATGGCTTTGCCCCTTTTTACTATGGTGCAAAGGGGTAAGGTTTCTTTGCACCAATCGTTGTTTGATGAAGGGCGGATTCTCGTATGGCGCTTCCTATGGTTTACGGCGGTCCCGGCCGGTATGTTCAGGGGCCGGGCGAACTGTCGCGTCAAGGCAAGTATTTGTCATGGTTGGGCTGCGCTGCCTATGTCTTGTTTGACCAGGGCACCGAGGATCGGCTGTGCAGGCAGATCGTCGATGGATTTCTGGACGAAGATCTAAGCGAGCCGTTCTTTAAGATTTATGACGGTCCGTGTACGGAAGAGGCCGTTGTCGAAATGGCTAAGGAAGCCCAGGCCGAGTATTGCGACATGGTAGTGGGTATTGGCGGCGGCAAAATGCTCGATATCGCCAAGGCCGTTGCGTTTTATGCCGAGTTGCCGTTGTGCGTATGCCCCACGGCGGCGTCGATGGACGGTCCGTGCAGTGCGATTTCCGATGCCGATCTGCAGGGTGTTGCAAATGCGGTCTTTAGAAACGAGCGCAATATGGCCAACGAGCAGGCCAAGGTGACCAAACAGAAGCTCGTGCAGCTCATGTGCGAGGCATAGCTTGGCGCTTGATTGACCTTGTGCAATCGGGGCGGCGATAGGCCATGGGTTATTTCCCTCAAGGTGCGCCGCGTGTAATTTGCCCGAGGCGTGGGCCGATAGCGTATCATTATCTCTTGCTTGTTTGCACTGCTCAGGGAGGGGCCGCGCATGGCGCAGGAACACGATCTGTTTGATGACATTATCGAGATCAGCAAGGGTTTCGACTTTCTTAAAAACCCGCTTGGCGGTGTGACCGATGCACTCGATCCGTCGGCGCCGCAATGGAATCCTGCCGACTACAAGGAGCGTCCGCGCGGTAACACCATTCCGTGCCTGACCTGCAAAAACGAAAAGAGCGGCTGCACTGCGTGCATGGACGTGTGCCCGGTCAACGCTATCGAGGTCGAGGAAGACGCCATCGAGATCCTCGACTCCTGTCGCAAGTGCGGCCTGTGCGCCGCTGCCTGTCCGACCGAGGCAATCATCTCGCCGCGCCTGGCGCCCAAAAACCTGTATGACGACATTGTCTCGGCGGCTACGAGCCACGAGACCGCCTACGTTACCTGCACGCGTGCCCTTAAGCGCATGCCGCGTGAAAACGAAGTCGTCGTTGCCTGCGTGGGCGATATTACGGCAGAGACCTGGTTCTCGGTACTGGCCGACTATCCCAACGTGAGTGTGTACCTGCCGTTGGGCGTGTGCGATAAATGCCGCAACACCGGCGGTGAGGACATTCTGGGCGAGGCGATTGCGAAGGCCGAAGAGTGGTCTGGCACGGGTATGGGCCTGGAGGTCGACCCCAAGAGCCTCAAGTGCCATAAGCGCCGCGAGTACGAGCGCAAGGAGTACATGGAAAAGATTGCCCGCACCACGGGCCTGACGGTGACCAAGCTCAACCCGGCGACGGCGGCGCTGGCCTCGGTGACGCAAAAGCTCAAGGCCCATCGCCATCAGATTACCCAGCTGGAGCGCACGCTCAACACCATGTGCGGCACCACGACGACTAAGCGTCGCCGTTCGCTCACGCACGGGCGGCAGCTGGTGCTCTCGACGTTGCAAAACCACCCCGAGCTTGCCCAGAACATGCAGGTGAGCACGCCGGAGTGCGATTTTGACAAGTGCACGTCGTGCGGCGAGTGCGTCAACGTGTGCCCCACGTTCGCCTGCGATCTGGTGGGAAGCGGCCGCTTTGCGTTGGAGTCCACGTATTG
>URDE01000113.1:0-5556 GCA_900546525.1 uncultured Collinsella sp. | reverse complement strand
GGTGCCAGCGAGCCTGCAGAGCAGCTGGGTGATATCGTCCATGCTTTTGGCCTGGTGAGTGTGCAGATCGATGTTGAGGGCGCGCTGCCTGAGGATGCGCGTGTCGCCGCCGCATTTTTGCAGATTATCCGCGAGGCCTCGACCAATGCCACCAAGCATGCGCAGGCGCATCGGGTCCACGTGCGCCTGTGGCAGGAGGGGGCGGATGCTGGCACCGTCGCGCACATGACGATTTCTAACGACGGCTCCCCGGCCCCCGTATCGTATCGCGAGGGAACGGGTATCCCTGGCATGAGGCATGTCGCACAGAATCTGGGCGGCAGCCTTGAGGTCCATGCCGCCCCACCCTTTACGCTTACGGTATCCATTCCGCTCGCCTCCAGCGCCACGGTCCAAAGGAGAAGCTCATGATCCGCGTGTTAATTGTCGAAGACCAGGCCATTCTGCGCGAGAGCCTGGCACGCTCCGTTGGCGACCAGCCCGATATGACCGTTGTTTCAGCCATCGCCGATGCCTCCGAGGCCTTGGGTGTCGCGCTCAAGGAGCGCCCTGACATGATACTGATGGACGTGTGCACCGAACACGATTCAAACGGCATCGTGGCGGCGGCGCGCATCAAGGAGCAACTGCCCGAGTGTCGCATCATTATCATGACCGGCATGCCCGAGATCACCTTTGTCGATCAGGCCCGCGAGGCGGGCGTCGATAGCTTTGTGTACAAGAACGTCGGTATCGACGAGCTGTTCGCCGTGATGCGCTCCACGCTGGCGGGCTATTGCACGTTTCCCAAGCCGCCCGAGAGCATTTTTTCGGGCACGGCGGCACTCGACGATGTTGAGCTGTCGATTTTGCGCCTTGCCTGCGAGGGCAAGAGCCGCCGCGAGATCGCGGCCGAGCTGTTTATGAGCGAGGGCACCATCAAGCGCCGCATCTCGGAGATCCTAAGCAAGACCGGCTACGACAACATCATGCGCCTTGCCGTGCATGCGGTGACCGAGGGCAGCATCGTTCCCAACATGGAGCGCTAGCGCTCGTTACGCATCGGCATAAAGCGGCGGGGCCGCAGGATTATCTCCTGCGGCCCCGCCTGACATGTGCGCGGATGTGTCCGCCAACCGCGGCTGATGTTACGTGCCGTTACGCGATGGTTGCGCTGTAGGAGGCGACGTCCTCGTAGGAATCGGTCAGGTAGGCGTCGATGCCGATGGTCGTGTTGACCAGGTCGTCAAGGCTGTCAAGCTCGCCGCTCGAGAACGTGAATTCCTCGGTGGCGTTGGTGCCGGGCATCAGGTGAGCCGAGAACCAGGGTTCCTTCATGGTGCCGTTGACGTTGGTCTTGCCGGAAGGAGCGTAGAAGGTCAGGTCCTTGTCGCTCTTGTTGGTGATGTTGACGACAAAGCCGATGTCGCCCCAGTCGTCCTTGAACTTCTCGGTGATGGTGATGGTGCACAGGTCGTCATCGGCGACGGTGACGGCGGGGGAGATTTCGATGCTCTGGACGTCGTCGTCTTCGACGGCCTCATCGATCTCTTCTTCCTTCTCGGCGTTCTCGCGATCCTTCTTCACCGTACCGGACAGATCCTTGTCGGACTTCGTAAAGATAATCTTGTCGCCGTCTACCTCCAGGACGAGCTTGTCGTCCTTGAGCTTCAGGTCGTGCGACTCATCTTCGGCGGTAATCGTTACGGTGGTGGCGTCCTTGGCCTCCCATTTCAGGTCGGCGACCTCAAGGAACATGTCGAGGACGCCCGTGCCGTCTTCGTCGAGGATCAGGATACAGTTGAGGCCCCACTCCTTGAGCATATCCATGTACTCATCGGTGAGCTCTTCGCCGTCCAAGGTTCCACCCGAGTACTGCCAGCTGCCGACGAAGTTGGCCTTGGGGTCTTTGCCGCCGCCGCTGCAGCCCGTCAGGGCAAAGGCGAGCGCCAAGATACATGTCAGGAATGCGAGCGCGGACTTTTTGAACGTTGTCTTCATGGTGTCCTCCTTCATCGAACGAAACCCATAGAAGCAAATGCGGGGGTGGCGGATCCCCCGCCAATTACCAGATGGAGGGGTTAGGGCCTGGGCGTTCCGCAGTTGCTGCAGAACTTGCCGCCGTTTTCGCTGCCGCAGTTGGGGCAGAACCACTTGGCCGGTGCCGGGGCGGGTGCGGGGCTGCCGCACTCGGAGCAGAACTTGCCAGTGTTGGTGGCGCCGCAGCTGCAGGTCCATGCGCCGGCCACAGGTGCGGCAGCGGGTGCCGGTGCGGGGGCGGGAGCCGGAGACGGCTGCGGGGCAGCCTGCTGCTGTGCCTGGCCGGTGGCGAACAGCTGACTGGCATTCATGCCGCCCATGCCACCTGCCATGCCCATGCCCATAAAGCCGGCCATCGCGCCGTTGGGGTTGGCGGCTGCCGCGCGCATCGCATCGCTCTGGGCGCTGGCGATGTTGGCGGCCGCCATGGTGGGATCGCGCATGACCGCGGCCTTCTGCAGGTCCTTGATCATCTGCTCGTCTTCTTGCGAAGCGGCGATGGAGTTGACGCCAAAGCTCACGATCTCGACACCGCGCAGGTCGCGCCAGTCGGCCGAGAGGACCTCGTTGAGCGCGCGGGCGAGCTCGGTGGTGTGACCGGGGATGGCGCTGTAGCGAATGCCCATTTCCGAGATCTTGGCAAAGGCGGGCTGCAGGGCGGTGAGCAGCTCGGACTTAAGCTGGCTGTCGATCTTATCGCGCGTGTAGCTATCGGTCACGTTGCCGCACACGTTGGTGTAGAACAGCAGCGGGTTGGTGATGCGGTACGAATACTCGCCGTTGCAGCGAACGGAGATGTCGACGTCCAGGCCAATGTTGTTATCGACCACGCGGAAGGGCACAGGCGAGGCGGTGCCGTACTTGTTACCGATGATCTCCTTGGTGTTGATGAAGTAGACGCGCTGGTCCTTGCCTGCGTCGCCGCCAAAGGTAAAGCGGCTGCCGATATTGGCGAACGTCTCCTTGATGGAGTCGCCCAGGTTGCCGCTAAAGACGCTCGGCTCGCTGCCGGTGTCAAAGACGAACTCGCCGGGCTCCAGCGCGACCTCGATGATCTTGCCGTTTTGCACCACGAGCATGCCCTGGCCGTCGTTGACGGCGATGACGGAGCCGTTGGAGATGACGTTGTCCTCGCCGCGCGTGTTGGAGCTGCGGCCGCCGGTGCGCTTGCTGCCCTTGCAGGCCAAGACGTCAGCGGGCATCGATTCGCAATAGATAAATTCCTTCCACTGGTCGGCCATGACGCCGCCGGCAGCACCCAATCCAGCTTTCAAGAGTCCCATGGTGATCTTCCTTTCTCGTCAAAGGCCGGGTGGTATTGGTCAGAATGGCTAATCGTCCTTGTTGTCCTTCATGACAACGGTGGTCTCGGTGTGGCTGAAGGTGTCGTGCTTCTCGGTCAGGTCGAGCTCGCCGCAGTAGCAGTCGGCGTGGGTGGCCTCGTTGGCCGTCTTGAGCTGGCCTACCAGCAGCACGTCTGCGATGATCACGATGATCAGCGGCGCGACGATGTTGATGAGGATGCCCTCGACATCAAAGGTGAGGTAATCCGGATCGAAGGCGTTCTCGCCCATAAAGAGAATCTGGGAAAGGACAAATCCGATCGCAAAGAACAGCACCGAGGCGATAGCGAGCTTGGGCTTGGAGCAGGGAAGCTCGCCGACCATGCGGCCGGTTTGGCCGTTCATGGCAAACAGGTAACTCTTGCCGTTCCACGAGGTAGAGAGCATCCACACGGGGAACAGAGCATAATCGTTTTCTTCCCAGGTGTAGTCGAGCTGCTTGCTTTCGACCGTGGCGTCGTCGTACTCGTCGACGACGGTCTCGCGCAGGGCCGAGATCGTGCTCTCCTCCATGCGGCGCTCGGCGCGCGCCTTGCAGGTTTCGCAATCCTCGTCATAGCGGTTGGCGATGTAGCCGGGCATATAGGCGACCGAGAACGGGCGCAGCGCGTCGTAGTCAAACGGCTCGATGGCGTCCATGTGGCCGTCGGGCATCTTGGACGATCCGTCGACGGGCACGCGCTCAAACGAGATATTGCCCTTGCGGTAGGCGTCGTAGTGGTCGGTGGTCGTGACGGTGCGGTCGGATTCCTCGGTCACGGTCTCGTTGGTCGCGTCAAAGTACACTTCGCCGTCAACGCGGGCGCCGTAGAGCCAAAACGGCACGTAAACGCCTTGGACCTCGTCGATGTGGTTGCCGGTGACAAAGCTCTTGGGCAGCAGGATTTTGCCCTTGTAGTGGTCTTTGAGCGCGGCCATGACATCGTCGCGCCCGAGCTTAAACGGAATCACCAGGTCGGGTGAGAAGTCGCCCGAGAGCTGGCCGGGTGCCACGGCGGAGTTGCCGCAGTATGGGCAGGTGGTAACGGCGACGGTGCCGTCCGAGACCAGCTCGGCGCCGCACGACGAGCAGATGTAGCCGGCGTTTTGAGCCAGCTCCTGCACGGCATCGTCGACAGCAGGCTTGGGGGCCGCGGCTGCGGCATCGGCTTTGGCATCGGCCTTGTCCTGGCGCTCGCGATAGAGGGCCTCGACTTCTTCGACTTCAAAACGCGAATCGCAGTAGTCGCAGACGAGCTTTTGCTCGGCACTGGCAAAGTGAAGGGGGCCGCCACACGCGGGGCACTGATAGTTGACGCTCTCGAAGGCCATGATCGGTCCTTTCGCTGCCGGAGGCTATGCGCCGATGGCGCCGCCGCAGTATTCGCAGCGCCCGCTGGCATCGGGAATGGTGGTTGCACCGCAGAAGGGGCAGGTGACCGCGGTCTTGGGGGCCTTAGCGGCCACGACGCTGTCGCGCGTCTCCTGGCGCAGCTGCACCAGCGCGTCACGGACTTCGGTTGCCTGGCGCTTTGCCTCGCGGTATTCGATGGAACCGCGCTGCTCGATGGTGGAGTCGTTTACGCGCAGGTTGATCTCGGTAAAGTATGGCGTGTTGACGTGGATGGTCAGGTTAAAGTCGTAATCCAGGTCGTAGCGCGGCGGATTGTAGCTCTCGCGCTCGCCGTCCTTGGTCTCGCGGTAAATCTCGGTGCGATGCTCGTCGATATCCATATCGCAGCCGAGTACCTGCGAGAACTCGATGATGTCGGGATTGGCGTCGCGCCAGCGGCTCTGCGAAGTGATGATCAGCAGGCCCGCGTCTTCGTCGAGCATGATGTTGGTGCGCCCGGCAGAGAGCGTGCGCGTAGGGTTGAATGAAGCCAGGCGCTCGGCATTGGCCTCGCGGTAGGCGAGTTGCTCGCGGATATCGTCCGCGGTGCTGGAGCGATAGCCGTGGAAGTAGGGAGAGAGCTTGCCGGCGCACTCTTTGCACAGGTAGCCTTCGTTGATCTTGGTCTTCCCCAAAAGTCCCAGCTCGGTACCGCAAATCGCGCACTCTTTCTTCTCGAACATCTTGTCAAAGAAGCCCATGGCTGCCTCCCATCAACAGGTAGCGTGTGTCACTTTTGATGATGGGCGAGCGCGCGATCTTTCACGATACCCAGACGGCTCAACGAGTCTCCACAACTGGGACACATGGCCCATTTTTGAC
>URDE01000112.1:0-5596 GCA_900546525.1 uncultured Collinsella sp. | reverse complement strand
ATGTCAATCCTGGTCTAACAGAGCCTTTTTTAATCCCCGTCCCAGAAAAATCATCGGCGAACGCGCTACTTTGCGCTGGTGAGGACGCCGGTGGTGTCGAACGCTGGGGTAAAGCTCTCGTCTACCGCGCCGCCCTCTTGCCAGAACATCGTCGTAAAGCCCAGGTCGTCGGCATGGTCGAGCACCTGCTCGTATTCCTCGCGCGTCACGGCACGCGCCAGGTCGCCGCCCTGCTCGCGCATGAGCGCATTGGGCGTGTACTGGTTCATGACCGAGATCGGCACATCGCCCACCGTCTGCCACACCAGGTCCAGCACGCGACACGAATCGTCTGTATGTCCCGGCAGTACCAGGTGACGCACGATCATGCCGCGCTTCATGAGCCCGTCCTCGTCCACCAGCTCTCCCCCGCGGCGTTCGATCTCGCGTGCCATTTGCGCCAAGCCCGACACGGCCACACGCGGGTAGTCCTTAATGTGGGAGAGCGACTGCGCAAGCCCCGCATCGGCATATTTAAAGTCGGTAAGCCATACATCGACCAGATCGCCGAGCGCCGCCACGGCACTCGCGCGCTCATAACCGCTCGTATTGTAGACGATGGGGATGACCAGCCCGCGCGCCCGTGCCGCGCCAATCGCAGCCGGCAGCAGGTGCGCGTAGTGCGTCGCCGTCACTAAATTAATATTGTTCGCACCCTGGTCCTGCAGCTCCAACATAATCTCGACCAGACGCTCGGGCGAAATCTCAAGCCCAAAATTGCCCGTCGAGATCTCGTGGTTCTGGCAATAGACGCATTTGAGCGAGCAACCGCTAAAGAAGATCGTGCCCGAACCGGCCTCGCCCGAGATAGGCGGCTCCTCCCACATATGAAGCGCCGCGCGGGCCACCTTGAGCGTGTCGTCAGCACCGCATACGCCGTGCGCGCCCTCATCGCGCGCCGCACCGCAACGGCGCGGACACAAATGGCAGGCGGGCGAAAAAAGTTCGGTCAACGACGTCGGCATAAAAACATGCTCCAAAACAACGATTCAGCAGCTCAAACGCAAGGGGGCCAACCGCACAGACAGCTCGAGCCCAAGGCGCCGTAATCGTCCGACACGATTTTTGTAATGTCAAGACTGGAATCCACAAAGTGCAGCTTTATGATGTAGGTATTCCGCCCCCCGCGGAGCAACTGGGTGAACCGTCGCGTTTATTTAGGGAGCCCACACAGTCGTACCTAGTACAGGTATCCTTCGTTGTTAAGGACGCTGGAACAGTCGATGAGGGCACCCACCTGTTTTAGGTGGGTTCATTTTCGTAACGTGGGGGGTGGTTTTCTTTTGCCGAAACTCGCCATTGCAAATCCCGCCAAGATCCCCAAAAGGCACCAGGCAGAGCCCCACCATAACCCCCAATATCTGGTAAGCACGTGATTATCGCCCCGTGCAATTCCTCACACCCTCCTTGGTCGAGTATCATGGGTCAGCTATACCCTTTGCGGCATGGCATCCTTTGACCTTTTCCTTCGACGCTTGGCGGTTTATCGATTCATGGCTTCCCCCACGAGCTTCATACCGTACCTTTGCGTGGCGGTCGCGGCTTTTATCACGACCTTCCTTGCGGTGCCCCTGGTCAAGCGCCTGGCAATCAAGCTCGACGCCGTCGACTATCCTTCCAAGCGCCGCATCAACACTAAACCCATCCCGCGCATGGGTGGCACGGCAGTCTTTTTGGGCCTCGTCGTCGCTTGCATCGTGCAGATCCTAGGTACCTGGTACCTGGGCTGGCCGCCCGTTTTGGTGCCCCACCCCCGTCTGCACATCAGCTACCCCATACTTGCGCTTTCTTTTACCGTTATCTTTGCGACCGGTGCGATCGACGACGTCCTCCAGCTCAAGCCCAAGCAAAAGCTGGCCGGCCAGGTCCTCGCCGCGCTTATCGCCTGCGTGGGCGGCCTAAAAATCGGCGTCATCATCAACCCGCTTGCCCCCGGCGAGATTATGCTCGGCTGGCTCGCCTACCCCATCACCGTAGTCTACCTGGTGGCGTTCACCAACATCATCAACCTCATTGACGGCCTTGACGGCCTGGCGACGGGTATCTGTGGCATCGCATCGTTCACGATGTTCTCGATGGCCGTTCTCTCGGGCCGCATCGATGCCGCTGCGCTCTCCATCGCGTTGTTTGGCGCCTGCTTGGCCTTTTTGCGCTACAACTTCAACCCCGCGAGTATCTTCTTGGGCGACTCGGGTTCGCTGCTGCTGGGCTTTGCGCTGGGTTCCATCTCGCTGCTCAACGTGAGCCGCACCGCCGCGCTCACCTCGCTCATCATCCCGCTCATCGTGGCGGGCGTGCCTATCATCGATACGTTTAGCGCCATTGTGCGCCGCAAGCGCGCCCACATTAGCATTGGGCAGGCCGACAAGGGCCACATCCACCACCGCCTCATTCAAGAGGGCTACAACCAAAAGCAGGCCGTACTGCTCATCTATGCGTGGTGCATTATGCTTTCGGCCGGCGCCGCCGCCATCAATCAGGTCGAAGTGCCCACGCGCGTGCTCATCTTTACCGTGCTCGCCATTGGCTCGGCGGCCTTCGCCAAGCACCTGCACCTGTTTGAGCCCGTGCTGCGCCACCATTACAACAAGCGCACGCACGAGGACGAGCTGGTAACCCCCGACGACCCCGCTTTTAAGCAGGAGGAGCAAGCAGCCGAGGAACGTAAAGAAGAGCGCCACCACAAGCTCTAGGATAAGCTGCCGAGGATGCGCCCAGGCGCCGCTGGCCAAGCGCAGCCGCGCCGCGCCCATCGCACAAGCCGCCCCTCTCCAGCCCCTCGCCTACTTACGACCCGCCCCTTCAATAAACGCGTTATCATCTTGACCCATGAACATACGTTAGGAGCAATCATGCCAAACGAGAACAGCTACGAAGTCGCGTTGCAAAAGAGCAACGCCATTCGCGAGGGCCTGGCCAAGACGCCCGAGAAGTTCACCATGCTTACCGGCGACCGCCCCACCGGCCGCCTGCACCTGGGCCACTACTTTGGCACCCTCAAGGGCCGCGTTGAGCTGCAGAACATGGGCGCCAAGACCAACGTGCTCATCGCCGACTACCAGGTCATCACCGACCGCGACACCACCGAGCATATCCAGGACAACGTGTACAACATGGTCATGGACTACCTTGCCTGCGGTATCGACCCCGACAAGACCATGATCTACGCGCACTCCGCCGTGCCCGCCGCAAACCAGCTCATGCTGCCGTTCCTGTCGCTGGTGTCCGAGGCCGAGCTGGCGCGCAACCCCACGGTTAAGGCCGAGATGGAGGCCTCGGGCCACGAGCTCACAGGCCTTCTGCTCACCTACCCGGTGCACCAGGCCTGCGACATCCTGTTCTGCAAGGGCAATGTGGTGCCCGTCGGCCGCGACCAGCTGCCGCACATCGAGCTCACCCGCACCATCGCCCGCCGCTTTAACAACCGCTACGGCAAGGTGTTCCCCGAGGTCGACGCGCTGCTGTCCGAGACCCCGCTGCTGCCCGGCCTGGACGGTCGCAAGATGAGCAAGAGCTACGGCAACGCCATCAACATCTCGATGACCGCCGAGGAGACCGCCAAGCGCATCAAGAAGAGCCAGACCGACTCCGAGCGCATGATCACGTTTGATCCCGAGAACCGCCCCGGCGTTTCCGGCCTGCTTTCGACCGCCGCGATCTGCACCGGCCGTTCCGAGGTCGAGATTGCCGAGGAGATTGGCATGGGCGGCTCCGGCCAGCTCAAGAAGTACGTGACCGAGGCCGTCAACGAGTACTTCGCGCCGATCCGCGAGCGTCGTCAGCGCTACGAGAACGATCTGGACTACGTGAAGGACGTGCTGCACGAGGGCAACCGTCGCGCCAACGAGATCGCCGAGCAGACCCTGGCCGAGGTTCGGGACGCCATGGGCATGGTGTACTAGACCGACCTGCTGGCTTGAACTTTCGATTGCTATAGGGCGGGCGCTACGGCGTCCGCCTTTTTTTGGTGCCCGACCGGTTCGGCTCCGCCCATCGCACTCCCCCGACAAACGGGAACGGGCCCGCCGGCAGTCAGTTGCCAGCGGGCCCGTTCCCGAAGTACACCGTTGAATCGCACAGAGGGGAGGGATGCGAATCAAACTCAACAGGGCAGGCTTTTTCATCGCCTATTGCCCGCTCCGTTGTTGAATAAAATATAGTTCACCGTGGTTTACTTTGCAGCATCAATATGAGCCGCCATAGCTTCTCCATAAGTTAGCCCCGGTAAACCTACAACGGAAAACCGCCGCAAAGGGGACAGGCACCTTTGTGGCGGTTTTGGCCACAGTAGAGCCGCTAGAACCCTGCTGGCCAGCGACAGGCGGCCAAGTCTACATGCATGTCGTCCTTAAACGCCACACCCTCCCCTAGCAAAAGCTCACGTTGAGCATCGGGACCGCCAAAAGCAAAACCCTCGCATATGCGCCCGTCGGCAAACACCACGCGATGGCAGGGAATCTCGCCGGGGCGCGGATTGCTGTGCAGGGCATACCCCACGTACCGCGCACTTCGCGCGCGACCGGCGAGCAGCGCCACCTGACCGTACGTGGCGACCATCCCCTCGGGGATCTGCTCGATCACCTCGTACACCCGTTCAAAAAAGCCCCCAGACGCCATCGCTCGCTCCCTTCTCCGCATTAACAGCATAAAGAAATGATCCCTTGGGGACGGAGGAAAACGGATCATTCGCGGCCTCCGTGCGGTCGATGATCCGTTTTCCTCCGTCCCCAAGGGATCATTTGTTGGCAGGTTGGTTAGTTGGCGGGCTGGAAGAAGGCTACGGCTACGGCACCGGGGCCTACGTGGGTACCGATGGTGGCACCGATGGTGTGAACGGGCAGTTCGCCCTCGGCGTGGCCAGCCCACAGTGCCGCGCTGTCCTCGATATACTTCTTGAGCACCGCATCCGAAAGGCCGGTATAGCCGAGCGCCAGCGGCATGGAAAAGTCGATGCCGCCCGCCTTTTCGACCTTTTGGTTCAGCAGATTGCGGCCGTTCTTGGAACCGCGCGCCTTTCCCAGCTGCACAATCAGACCGTCCTCGACAGCCACCACGGGCTTTACGTTGAGCAGCGTACCCACGGCGCCGGCCGCAGCAGACAGACGGCCGCCGCGCACCAAGTACTCCAGCGTCTCAAGCAGGCCGATAACCACCACGCGGTCGCGCACAGCCTCGACCGCCGCCGCGATCTGGGCCGCACTACGGCCCTCGTCCACCAAGCGCAGCGCATACTCGACCAGGACGCGCTCACCCAGGGTGACGTTGTTGCTATCAACCACGTACACATCGCCGCCCGGCGCCTCGGCCAGTGCGGTACGGGCGCTCTGATTGGTGCCCGAGAGCTTAGCGCCCACGGTAATAATCACAGCCTCATCGCCGGCTTCGCGAACCTCGGCGATAGCCTGCGAAAACGCGTACGGGTTAACCTGACCGGTCTTGGGCAGCTCATCGCGCTCCACGAGCATCTCGTAAAAGCGCTGGTGATCGATGTCGATGCCATCCATGAACACATCGGTTCCAAAGGTGACGGACAGCGGCAAAACGGCCAGTGCCGGAT
>URDE01000111.1:0-5616 GCA_900546525.1 uncultured Collinsella sp. | reverse complement strand
ATGCCCAGGACTTCAAAAGCATCTTGGGCCGCGCGCATCTGCTTGGCGGGCGAAATGATGACCTGCAGCATGGACGCTCCTCTGCCAAAGAAGGAAGTTGCGGTGGAATACAGTCAGTTTTGGCCGTTTATGGGCCAGTTTAGTCCGTATTTCACCGCAACTGATGAAGGGTTGGTTAGGCTCGCTCGATAAAGGCCTTGTAGCCGCGGTAGGCCTCGTAGATGTCGGCCTTGTTGGCGACTTCCCACAGGGCGTGCATGGACAGGACGGCAACACCGGAGTCGATGACGTTCATGCCGTACTTGGCCATGATGTAGGCGATGGTGCCGCCGCCGCCCGCGTTGACACGGCCGAGCTCGCAGGTCTGGAAGTCCACGCCGGCCTCGTCCATGATGTCGCGGACGAGGGCCACGTACTCGGCGTCGGCGTCGTTTGAACCGCCCTTGCCGCGGCTGCCCGTGTACTTGTTAAAGCACAGGCCACGACCCATAAAGGCGGCGTTCTTGGTTTCGAACTTGCCGGCATAGCCCGGGTCGAAGCCAGCAGACACGTCAGAGGAGAGCATACGACTATGGGCGAGTGCACGGCGAAGGGCCAGCGGGCTGTCCTTGCCGGCAAGCGTCATAATCTCGGCGACGGTGTTCTCGAAGAAGCGGCTCGTCATGCCGGTGGCGCCTACGGAGCCAATCTCCTCCTTGTCGACGATGAGCGTGATGCTCGTGCGCTCCACGTTGGCCACATTGATCTGGGCGAGCATGGAGGGGTAGGCGCAGACGCGGTCGTCGTGGCCATAGCCCAAAATCATGGAGCGGTCGAGGCCCATGTCGCGGGCGGGACCGGCGGGCACGACCTCGATCTCGGCGGAGAGGAAGTCCTCCTCCTCGACGTCGTACTGCTCCTTGAGGATGTCCAGGAACATCTGCTTGACGGGCTCCTTGGGGGCGTCCTTGTCGTCCTCGTCGAACTTGACAGGGCGGCCGCCCACGATCACGTCGAGGATCTCGGCGTCGACGGCGTCCTTGGCGGGCTTGGACATCTGCTCGCTCGAGAGGTGGATCAGCAGGTCGGAGATGGTAAAGACCGGGTCGTCCGCCTTGTCGCCGATGTTGATGTCGACGGTGGTGCCGTCCTTTTTGCAGATGACGCCCACGAGTGCGAGCGGGGAGGCCACCCAGTGGTAGCTCTTGACGCCGCCGTAGTAGTGCGTGTCGAGGTAGGCCATGTCGCCGGCCTCGAAGGCTGGGTTTTGCTTGAGGTCCAGGCGCGGCGAGTCCACGTGGGCGCCCAGGATGTTAAAGCCCTGCTCGAGCGGGGCGGTGCCCAGGTTGACGAGCATAAGGTCCTTGCCGTGATTGGCGGCGTACACCTTGTCGCCGGCCTTGAGCGCGCGGCCCTCGGCGATCACGGTCTCCAGGTCGACGTAGCCCGCCTCCTCGGCCATCTTGATGCCGGTCTTGACGCACAGGCGCTCGGTCTTGTTCTCGCTCAAAAACTGCTTGTAGCCGCGGCAAAGCTCCTCGAGCTCCTCGATTTGCTGTGGCGTGTACTTTTTCCATGCGCAGGGACGCTCCATGACGCAGGCTCCTTTCGGATCGATCGTGCTGGTTGATTTACCGTGAGCCATCGTATCACGCGCAGGCTCACGGTGGCGGGGGAGCTTGATGTGAGGTGGCCGCGGGGCGGGGAGCGTGTAAACTGGAGTGAGCAAACCGTGCCCAGCCCAAAGCGAGGTATTCAATATGTCTGACAAGCGCCGCACCTTTGCCGTTATCGACGGCAACTCGCTCATGCACCGCGCCTTCCACGCCGTGCCGCCCACCATGAATGCGCCGGACGGTCGCCCCACCAACGCGATCTTTGGCTTTCTGAACATGTTTCTCAAGATGATCGATGCCTTTAACCCCGACGGTGTGGTCGTGGCGTTTGATAAGGGCAAGCCGCGCGTGCGCATGGAGATGCTGCCGCAGTATAAGGCGCAGCGCCCGCCCATGGACCCCGATCTGCACGCACAGTTTCCGATGATCAAGGAGCTGCTCGGTGCGCTCAACGTGCCGATTCTGCAGTCCGAGGGCTGGGAAGGCGACGATATCCTGGGCACCATGGCCCGCCTGGGTGAGGAGGCCGGCTGCGACATGCTGCTGGTGACCGGCGACCGCGACATGTATCAGCTTGTGACCGAGCACGTCAACGTGGTCTCGACCCGCAAGGGCCTGTCCGACGTGGCCATCATGACGCCCGAGAGCGTGGACGATCTGTATCACGGCATCACGCCGGCGCTCGTGCCCGATTTTTACGGCCTGAAGGGCGACACGTCCGATAACATCCCCGGTGTGCCGGGCATCGGCCCCAAAAAGGCGAGCGCGCTCATCGCGCAGTACGGCAGCTTGGACGAGGTCATCGCGCATGCTGACGAGGTCAAGGGCAAGATGGGCGGAAACCTGC
Source organism: uncultured Collinsella sp. (assembly GCA_900546525.1). Lineage (GTDB taxonomy): Bacteria > Actinomycetota > Coriobacteriia > Coriobacteriales > Coriobacteriaceae > Collinsella. The sequence continues at coordinate 3,174 of URDE01000111.1, read as the reverse complement.
GCGCACACATCGACGACGCGCTGTTGAGCCGTAAGGTGGCGACCATTCGCACCGATGCGCCCGTCGAGCTCAACTTTGACGAAACGTCCTTCCCGGCGTTTTCTGCCGACGAAGTCTCCGCGGCGCTGGGCACGCTCGGCATTACGGCCATGCAGAATCGCTTCCTGGCGCTGATCGGTGGCGAGGGTGGGGCTGCGGCCGCTGCCGGCGCGTTCGAGATGCCCGCGGTTTCGCGCGCTGCCGCCGGCGATGCCGAGGCGCTCACTGCCGCCGCTGCCGAGATCGCTCGCTCGATGGAGGCGGACGAATGGATCGCCGCCGTGGTGGACGATGACAAGGAGGAGGGCGCGCTTTTTGGCCTGACGCGCACACTGTGGCTGGCGACGTCCAAGGGGCTGCTTGCGCTTGAGGAGGGCGACGGCGCCTCCACTGTCGTAGTCGATGGCTTCAACTTCGCCCACGGCGTGATTGTCGGTGTGCTTGCGCGCCTGTTTATGGAGGGCCGCGTGGCGAGCCCGGATATGAAAGCGCTGCTGCATGAGCTTTCGCCCATCGATTCTTCCGAGCCCGAGCTCATGGATCCGCTGGCAGTCGACTCCATGCGCATCTTCGACACCGTGGTCGCCGCCTACCTGTTGGATTCCGACCGCTCCGAGTTCGATGAGGCGTATCTGGCCGATACCTATCTGCAGATGGCGCTGCCTGCGGCGCGCGGTGCGGAGGGTGCCGGCGAGGACGCTCCTGCGCCCGCCGCTCGCACGGCGGCTTTGACGCTGGCACTGGTCGCACCGCTGCGCGACCGCATGGCCCGCGAGAACGCCGCCAACGTGTTCGATGGCATCGAGATGCCGCTCGTGCCGGTGCTTGCCAAGATGGAGCGCGCGGGCATGCTCGTGGACCCCGACCGCCTGCACAGTCTGTCCGAGGGCTTGGCGACCCAGATTACCGAGGTCGAGCGCAGCATTCGCGACCTGGCGGGTGATGAGACGTTTAACATCGGTAGCCCTATGCAGCTCTCGCACGTGCTGTTTGACGTTATGGGGCTTCCGACCAAGGGCCTCAAAAAGACTAAGCGCGGCTACTATTCGACCAACGCCAAGGTGCTGAGCGATCTTGCCCGTGACCACGAAATCGTGCGCCTGATCTTGGATTGGCGTGAGAAGTCCAAAATCAAGTCCACCTATCTGGACACGCTGGGCCCGCTGCGCCGCGGTGACGGTCGCGTGCACACCACGTACAACCAGACCATCACGGCAACGGGTCGTCTGTCCTCGAGCGACCCGAACCTGCAGAACATCCCGACGCGCTCTGAGCTGGGCCGTACCGTCAAGACGGCGTTTTCGGCAGGCGAGGGCAGCGTCTTTTTGGCGGTGGACTACTCGCAGATCGAGCTGCGTCTGCTGGCACATCTCTCAGGTGACGAGCACCTGGTACGCGCCTTTAACGAGGGCGAGGACTTCCATGCCGAGACGGCGGCACGTGTGTTTGGCGTGCCGGTGTCCGAGGTAACGCCCGACTTGCGCAGTCGCGCCAAGGCCGTGAACTTTGGCATTGTGTATGGTCAGCAGGCCTACGGCCTGTCGCAGTCGCTGCATATCTCGATGGTCGAGGCGCGCGACATGATCGACCGCTACTACGAGGCCTACCCGGGCGTGCGCACGTTCCTCGACAACGTGGTGGCGCGTGCCAAGCAGACAGGTTACGCCGAGACCATGTACGGTCGCCGTCGCCACATTCCGGAGCTCAAGGCCAAAAATCCGCAACTCCGCGGCTTTGGCGAGCGCACGGCCATGAACCACCCCATGCAGGGCACCGCCGCCGACATCATCAAGATCGCGATGGTCCGCGTAAGTCGCCGTCTGGAAGAAGAGGGCTTTGCCGCCCACATGATCCTGCAGGTACACGACGAACTGGACTTTGAGTGCCCGGTCGAAGAAGTCGAACGCCTCACAGCTATGGTCCGCGACGTCATGGAGCACGTAGTAGACCTCCGCGTACCGTTGATCGCCGAAGCCAGCACCGGCATAACCTGGGCCGATGCCAAATAAAGAAGTACCCACAACCCCAAAGTAACCAAAACCAGAAGGGGGCTCCTTGCCAACAAGGAGCCCCCTTCATTCCAAAAAATCAGCCAAAGTATCTAGGCGCTAAGACGCCATCTAGGCGGCAAGCAAGTCGCCGCAGGACCTGGCCGGGCGAGGCGGGTAAGTTTTTCGTAGATTCCGCACGAGCCGGAAAGCACTTAATGTGCTTTCCGAGCGAGCCCAGGACCTGACCGAACGAAAAACTTACCCGCCTCGCCCGGTCAGGTCCGACGAGCAACGTTAACGAGCCGCCAAGATGGCGTCGATGAGCGTCAGTACGCCCCCGTCGTTGTTGCTCGGAATGCGCCACTTTGCGTGCGCGTTCATGTGCTCCTCGGCATTGTCCACGATAAAGCTGTGACCGACGCGCTCAAGCATGGGGATGTCGTTGTAGGTATCGCCCACGGCGGCGGCGTCGGCAATATCGATGTCCAGGTGCTCGCATAGGTGCGCGACGCCGGCGCCCTTGTCGACGCCCAAGTTCATGAAGTCGATCCACTCGCGCCCGGCATTGGTGACGTAGAGCTTGTCCGAGAACTCGGGGCTATAGGTCTCGCGGAATGCGGGCTCGGCATCGTAGGCGGGGAAGAAGATCGAGATCTTGTTGGACTCGATATCAATGCCCTCAAAGCTGTCGACGTAGTTGATTGTGTTGTAGTAGACGCTGATCTCGTCGTGGTATTGATGGTCGCGGGCAAGCACGTAGAACTCGTCGAAGCAGCACAGGACGGGGACAGCGCGAGGATCCTCCGAGGCGCGGCTCAAGACCTGCTGATACAGCTCCACGTCGATAACGCTCTTATAGATATAGCTGCCACGATAGATCACGCATGCGCCGTTGTCGGGACAAAAGGCGAGGCGGTTCTTGATGCCCTCGAACATCTCTTCGAGCTTGGGGGCGGGACGTCCGCTGGCGGGGCAGAATACGATGCCGGCTTCGGCGAGCTTGTCCAGGCGTTCGTCAAGGCCTTGCGGCAGCACGCGCTCGTCGGTCAGCAGTGTCTTGTCCATGTCGACGGCGATGAGCTTAATGTTTCCGATATTGGCGTCCGATTCGTAAGTTTGCATAAAAGCGAGCCTTTCGTTTCGA
>URDE01000110.1:0-5690 GCA_900546525.1 uncultured Collinsella sp. | reverse complement strand
CTTAGTCTCGTGGGCTCGGAGATGTGTATAAGAGACAGCGGCTACTACGACCGAATATATACGTGACGTGTGACGTGTGACGAACAGCCGCGACAAGGGGGAGTTTGAGGGGGCTTGCCCCCTCATGCACGCGCCGCCGCGTGCTGTCCGAGACCGTGCCGCCGCGGTCTCGGAGGGGTGCAGGGGTGCCCCCTGCCACGTCCTTAGCGTAGCTAAGGTCTAACGTGCTATACCTTATACTAAGGACTGAACGCATCTTCAACAGTCACAGGGGGTTTACGCATGGCGCATATCGCGAAATACAAGGCATCGGCGGTCGGCAAGCTCTGCGCCCACTACAACCGCTGGCAAGGCATCGACAACCCGAACGTGAGCCGCGAGAACATCGACAAGAGCCGCACGCATCTCAACTACACCCTGGGTGTGTATGAGAAGGACGGGAAGCGGTTCATCGGCAAGGTTCGGGGTTCGGCTTCGTGGGCAACCGTCAAGGGGCGCATAGACGCCGTGAACGCGCGCGCCAAGGCCGAGGGGAAGCGTGCCACGCGCAAAGACGCAGTGGTGATGGCTGACATGGTCGTGACGTTGCCGCCGAACGTGCCACCAGAAGACGCGTACAAGTTCTTTTGGAATAGCTACCAGTACATCGCCGACCGCGTGGGGCGCGGAAACCTCATGGGCGGCTACGTGCACATGGACGAGACCACGCCGCACATGCACGTGCCGTTCACGCCGATTCTTGACGGGCGGTTCAACTACAAGAAGATGTGCGACCGCAAGTTCTATCAGACCTTCCACAAGGGCTTAGGAGACCGCCTTGAGCAGAAGATGGGCTACCGCCCAGAAGTGGAGCTGAGCGAGGAGACGCGGGCGCAGAGGGTCTATACGAGCCGTACAAAGGACATCGACAAGGTGCGCGGTGCGGTCGATAGGGCGGTCGTGCAGCCTGCCGAGGAAGAAGCGGCGCGCATCGTCGCGGACGCGCAGGCGCGCGCCGACGCGCTCGTGCGCGATGCCGAGACGCGCAGGGACGAGCTGGTGGCTCAGGTCGCCGATGGCGAGCGCAGGCTCTCGGACGTGCGGATGCAGGTCGACGAGGAGACCGACAGATTGGAGTGCCTTCGGCAAAGAGCGGACGGGGTTGCGCGAGACGTTGCGGAACTGGAGCCCATCGCTGCCGATGTTCGCAGGTTCGAGGGTGCGGGACGCGCTGAACGCGGCGCAATCCTCCATTCAATCGCTGCTCGATGCGCAGGAGCGGCGAGAGCAGCTAGAGCGGCAATTGATGAGCTTGGAGACCGAATCTGGGCGCTGATGCGTCCCAAGAAGGCGCAGCGCACCGAGCGCGACTTGGATGATGTGATGAGGGAAGCCACGGAAGTCGCGCGGGCGACGAAAGCGTTGAGCCGTAACCATGTTGCGCCGACGAACAGCAGGCAGCGCGGGCAAGCTCGGTGAAACGTAAACTATAGTTTACGTTTTTGTGAGTCCATACTTGTGGACTCGAAAGCGCAGGTAGATGCGCAAAATAAAAGGGCACCGCGCGATGCGATGCCCTATAATGTTTGTTGCTGGTCGTTGGTTGCCGCCGACAACCAGCTAATGGAAACGGAAGGTGGTTTCCGTCCCGTACATGACTATTCTAGCAAGACCGCGAGGTCAGGGCTATAGATAGACGTAAAAACGGAGCCACCTTCCATGATTTTGGAGGTGGCTTTTTTCATGGCAGGCGCGACGACCGAGAAGGCTGAGAAGCCAATCGACACCAGCGTGAAGGCGCGTTACTGGTGGGCTGTGCTCTATCAGGAGAACATGGTCGATGGTTGGCGCGACAACATCGAGGAGCTGTTGCAGCTGCCCTATGCCTACTGCGAGCACGTGGCAGACGTTGACGGCAAGGGTGAGCATCGCAAAGACCACGTGCACGTGATTATCGTCTTCGGCAACACGACCACCTACAAGACGGCGATGTCCGTTTTTAAGCGGCTTGGTGAGAAGGCGTTGAACAAGTGCGAGCGTGTAATCGACATTCGCCACTGCTACGACTACCTGATTCACGACACGGACAAGTGCCGCAAGCTCGGCAAGCATCAATACGACCCGAGCGAGCGCATTACTGGCAACGGTTTCGACATTGGCAACTACGAGCAAATCAGCACCGCCGAGAAGCAGCACATGCTAAAGGAGCTGACGTGGTTCATCATGAGCGAGGGCTACGAGACGATTAACGAGTTCACGCAGCCCGCGCTCGAACGTTTCGGCGAGCAGTACTGGGAAATCATGGTCTCGTATTCGGCGTTTCTCGTTAAGTACCTGAACGGCAACAAGATGATGCGTGAGAAGGCCGAAATGCAGAAGCGCTTGGCATGGGAAGAAGCGATGCGCGAGCGCTGCCGCAACAACGAAGCCGATTCACATTCGGGCGAGTAGGCGGGTCAATGGAGCAGGCGGTGACTACGGGGGCGGAGTAGTTTCGCATAGCGAATCTACGTAGCCCTCGTTCACCGGCTGCGGAATTGACGCGGCGGGCAAGCAACAAAACCAGACTTGATTGAGGGTCGATGACGCACTGCGCCATCGACCCTTTCCTTGCTCTAGTCGCGGCGAAGGAAGCCCATCAAATTGGGGCACGTATATATTCGGCTACTACGACCGAATATATACGTGACGTGTGACGTGTGACGGACGACAAAACGGGGGTTTCAAAAGGGGCGAGTTAGCCCCTTTTGGGGGCGGTTCGGAGGGGCGAAGTCCCTCCGTTCGGCGCTTGCGCCGATGGCCCGAAGGACGTGAGCGACGCCGCGAACGGACGAGGGCGGGGGTCAAGGGGGAAACCCCCTTGCACGTGCCAAGCGTAGCTTGGTATAACGTGACTATACCAAAGTCGCTAACGCACCTTTAGGTGGTTCGAACTCGGGAGTTTGACATGACTGTAGCACCCTTGATTGCCATGAAGTCGACCAAATGCGAGAGCCTTGAAGCCGTGGGCAAGGAGCTGGACAGGCGGGCGCACACCTACGCCAACGATGTTGACCAGAGCGGCCGGCATGTCGGGTACCTGTGCCGCGCGGGGGATGAGAGTCCCGTTCCGCTCGAACAGGCCATCGAGCGCCGTATGGGCGAGCTGAACACCAAGCGGAAAATCAGGGACAACCAAGTCCGCGCGATGGGGTTCATCGTCTCAAGCAACGATGCCTTGGACGAGAAGGACGCGAGGGAGTTTCTGGACAGGTCGGTTCAGTGGTTCGGGGCGCGGTACGGATACGAGAACCTGCTCGCAGCACAGATTCATCTGGACGAGGGCACCCCGCACGCGCATATCTGGATTGCCCCAGTCATCCGCGGCGAGGACGGTCACGATCGCCTGTGCGCCAAGGAGCTGTTCGCGCCCGACAAGCGGCGGAAGAACGCGGATGGAAAGTGGGAGGTGACGGCCCAGGGAACCATGAGCAGGCTTCAGGAGGACTTCTGGGAGCAGGTCGCGAAGCCCTACGGGTACGAGCGCCCCCTGCGCCACGAGCTTCGCGCAAAGGGCTACAGGAGCCTTGACGCGTACAAGGTGCAGGTCGGCACCACGCGAGCGCTCAAGTCCGAGATAGAGACCCTTGAGGGTGCGAGGGACAAGGCGAAGCACGGGGCGATAACTGCCAAGCGCGAGCTTGACGGTCTCGAGCAGCTTAGGGTTGAGAGCCATGTCAAATTGGGCGCCGTGACCGCTAAGGTCGATGAAAAGAGGGCGCAAGCTGCGGAAATCGACCGCCGAATCGCGGAAAAAATGGCCGAGATTGACCGCTTGGACGGCGAAATCGGCGAGAAAATCGAGCTTCGCAACGAGGTTGGCGACAACCTCCAACGCGAGCAGCGGCGATTGGAGTCGGTTCGGCAAGCGGCGGGACGGCTTGAGAAAGACGTTGAGGAGCTGGAAGCCATCGCTTCCCTCGCTGACCAGTTCGACCACGCGGGACGCTTTGAGAAGCGCGGAATCCTCGATGAAATCGCTGCTCGATGCGATGGACTCCGAGGACGAGTTGAGCAGGTCGTTGAGGGAATCAGAGGAGCGGTTGGACGGCTTGAGGTGGCAATTGCGGACCTCGCCAGAAAGCTCGCGCCGAGAAGTGCGCGGATGACGACAAGGGCGCTCAAACGCGATTTGGCGGCCTTGGAGCGCGATTATGGGGAAGACGATGACAGAAGCCCCAAAGCCCGTGCTGCAGAAGCCCGGATGGCTGCTAGGGGTTTGAACGCGAACCGTGGAGATGAAGCACCGCGGCGATCGTGGGGGCAGAGCCGCTAGTCGCTAGAAATGAAAACGCCCGCCCAGCCTTAAGCCAGGCGGGCGGGTCGTTCGTTTGAGGTACAATTCGGCAAAGGCGAACGGGGCTCCTACCCCCCGACGCTGACACTGAGGTCACAGCTCAAATGCCACCGTAGTACCACAGTCCCATTCTATCACGCGGGCATAGGGCTACAGCAAACTGGCAAACTGTATCCGAGTTTGTGACCTCCCGAGACCACGGGAGGTTTTCTTTTATGGACGGCGGTAGTAAACAAATTGATGGGGTCGAGGATGGCCCCGAGAACGGCGGCTTGAAATCCGGCCCTTGTCTAATAGCCGGATTTCATGCACTTTCGTGCACTTCCCCTAGCTACTACAACCCCTATAGGGGTGTAAATAAAAATACGCTGTCGGTCGATATGGTTCGACTTTCTCTTACCTTCAAGGGTGACCGTGGCGAGTGGCTGAGCCGCAAGGGCGCGCAGCTGACAGACTGCGATGAGATGAGCGCTTGGACGTCGAAAATCAGGCCTGGCGGGTGGTATGAGCTGTGGAGTTTTAAACTCGGCGACAGTTCGGTTGCGCTCGGAATCGGATTCATGGAGCCGTCCTGCAAAGTCAACATGCACAAGGGCTTTATCGAGTTCAACCCGAACAAGGTGGCTGGCGATAAAAGGTTCCACGGACTTCTTAAGACGCTTGGGACGTGTGTGTCCAAGGCTCGGCTGAAAAGGTTTGACCTCGCCTACGACATTCCGGTTAGTCGGTACGACTGCCGCCTGACTAAGGACAGACGGATGTACAAGTCGGTCATCTCGAACGGTATCACGGAGTATCTGGGGGTCAAGAACACTCCAGCCTATGTAAAGGTCTACGACAAGGCCGCCGAGCTGCATCTGGATACGGACAAGGTGCAGCTGACGCGCATCGAGATGACTTGCGATGGCGAATGGACGGCGGAGCAGGTCGAGGAACACTGGCCGCAGGTGCACGCATGGCACAGTGAATCCGGGACAAAGGATTACATTCGCGTGATCGGAGTCATGCTGGCTGAGAAGGCAGAGAGAAACGAGGACGTTGAGACGCTTATCAACATGCTCGGGCGCAGTAGCCGACCAAAGGTTAGGGAGTACCTCAGAACGCCACTTGTAAGGCTTCCTGAGGGTGCTGCTGCCCTCGCGCTGGCGGAAGCGCGCGGCTGGTGCGATGCGGTAGTCGGGTCAATGTAGCAGGCGGTGACTACGGGGCGGCGTGTTCCGCGCTCGCGCGGATCTAAGCCGACTCGTTCACCGGCTGCGGAATTGACGCGGCGGGCGAGCCAAAAGACAGACTGGGATAAGGGTCGATGGACGCTCTGCTCCATCGACCCTTTCCTTGCTCTAGTCGCGGCGAAGGAAGCCCATCAAATTGGGGC
>URDE01000109.1:0-5738 GCA_900546525.1 uncultured Collinsella sp. | reverse complement strand
GATTTCCACGAACGGCAGGAAACTACAAGGTCAGCGGCTCGTAAGCAAATGTCAAAGATCAGGTTATGCGTACGCAAGCTCTTCTATGAGTACGTTGGCACAATCCTCCGCTTTTCCTACAGCGCACGATTTGGGCGTCCCTGCCTGCGCTATACTCCCCTGAAGAAGTGTTCCTGATTCGATAGGAGACTACATGTCCAAAGCACTCGACCCCAAAGACACCTGTGTCCTCGTTACCGGTGGCGCCGGCTTTATCGGCTCGCACACCGTCGTTCAGCTGCTCGAGGGTGGCTACCAGGTCGTCATCGTCGATGATCTCTCCAACTCCAGCGCCGTCGCCGTCGACCGCGTCAAGACCATCGTGGGCGACGAGGCCGCCAAGAACCTCACCTTCTACGAGGCCAACGTGCTCGACCGCGATGCGATGAACAAGATCTTCGATACCCATCAGATCGACCGCGTCATCCACTTTGCCGGCTTTAAGGCCGTCGGCGAGTCGGTGAGCAAGCCCGTCGAGTACTACCACAACAACATCGAGAACACCCTGGTGCTCATCGACGTCATGCGCAACCATGGCTGCAAGTCCATCATCTTCTCGAGCTCCTCGACCGTCTACGGCGACCCGGACAACCCGCCCGTCACCGAGGAGGATCCTAAGAAGCCCGCGACCAACCCCTATGGTTGGACCAAGTGGATGATCGAGCAGATCCTTATGGACGTCCACACCGCCGACCCCGAGTGGGACGTCGTGCTGCTCCGTTACTTCAACCCCATTGGCGCTCATCCGTCGGGCCTGATCGGCGAGGACCCCAAGGGCATCCCCAACAACTTGGTGCCCTATGTCGCCCAGGTCGCCGTGGGCAAGCTCGAGGCCGTTCAGGTCTTTGGCAACGACTACCCCACCCCCGACGGCACCGGCGTGCGCGACTACATCCACGTGTGCGATCTGGCCTCTGGTCACGTTGCCGCCCTTAACTGGATGAACGGCAAGACCGGCGTCGAGATCTTTAACTTGGGCACCGGCACCGGCACCTCGGTACTCGAGGTCGTCGCCGCCTTCTCCAAGGCTTGTGGCAAGGAGCTGCCCTACGTGATCCGCGAGCGCCGCGCCGGCGACATCGCTGCCAACTGGTGCGATGCCTCCAAGGCCGAGCGCATGATGGGCTGGAAGGCCCAGTACGACATCGCGGACATGTGCCGCGATAGCTGGAACTGGCAGAGCCACAACCCCAACGGCTTCGCCGACGCCGAGTAGCAAAAACCTACATACCGCTCTTGCCCCGATCTCACGTTGTGAGGTCGGGGCTTTTTCATGGCATGTAACCATTCGCCGAAAATCGACCAACTTTTTTATCTTGCCTGTACATGTTTAAACAACATGTTTTACAATAGGCGTATCGAATCAGAACATCGGAGGCGGACTGCACACCCATCAGCAGGCCGACCCCACAACAAGAAGGTTGGTGAGCGCATTCATGGAGCGTGCAAGCGGCGTCCTCATGCCCGTCTCATCTCTGCCCGGACCATACGGAATCGGCGGCTTTGGTTGGAATGCCTACGACTTCGTCGATTTTCTCGCCTCGTGCAAACAACATTACTGGCAGATTCTGCCCCTTACGACGACCAGCTATGGCGATTCGCCCTATCAGTCGTTCTCGGCCCGCGCAGGCAACCCCAACTTTATCGACTTTGCCGAGCTTATCGAGGCAGGGTATCTGGAGCAGCGCGATATCGATGGCGTGTACCTGGGTTCTGACCCCAGTAACGTCGACTACGGTGCCATCTTTGGCGGCCGCCGTCAGATTCTCGACCGCGCCGCCGAGCGCTTTGCTGCCGACAAGCCGGCCGATTTCGATGACTTTATCCAAGCCAACGAGGACTGGCTCATCCCCTACTGTGAGTTCATGACCGTCAAAGAGGAGTGCGGTCTCAAGGCGTTTTGGGAGTGGCCCGCGGAGCTCCGCACCCGCGGTGAGGCTTCCGCCAAGGTCTGCGCCGACCATCCGGCGCGTATGCTCTACCACCAGATGACGCAGTACTTCTTCGACCGCCAATGGAGCCGCCTCAAGGCATACGCCAACGAGCGCGACATTCTCATCATCGGCGACCTGCCCATCTATGTCTCGCGCGACTCCGTCGAGATGTGGGCAAGCCCCGAGCTCTTTAAGATCGACGCCGACGGCAACCCCGTCAGTGTCGCCGGCACACCGCCCGATCAGTTCTCCGCCACCGGCCAGTACTGGGGCAATCCCATCTATGACTGGGATGCCATGGAAGCAGACGGCTTCTCCTGGTGGGAAGGCCGCATCCGCGCCGCACTCAACATGTATGACGTTATCCGTCTGGACCACTTCCGCGGCTTCGAGGCCTATTGGGAGGTGCCGTTCTCCTCACCCGATTCGTCCTACGGTTCGTGGACGCAGGGCCCCGGCCTCAAGTTCTTCAAGACGCTCGAGGAAAAGCTCGGCACGCTGCCTATTATCGCCGAGGACCTGGGCTTCCTTACCCCCGGCGTCATCGACATGCGCGACAACTCGGGCTTCCCCGGCATGAAGATCCTGCAGTTTGCCTTTGAGGGTACCAACTCGTACTACCTGCCGCATAACTACATCGCCAACACCGTCGCCTATGTGGGCACCCACGACAACGAGACGGCGCGCGGTTGGTTTGAGGGAACGGCCACCCCGCGTCAGCGCGAGCAGACGGCCCTGTACACCCACCAGCAGGCAGGCGAGCCCATGGCCGATGCACTCAACCGCACCATCGCCGCCAGCGTGAGCGATACCTGTATCTACACCATGCAAGACCTGCTCAACCTGGGCAACGAGGCACGCATCAACACCCCCGCCACCCTGGGCGGCAACTGGACCTGGCGCATGCTCGATGGTGCCATCACCCGCGAGCTCGAGCACAAGCTCACCGACTGGACCGAAACCTACTTCCGCATTCCGTCGGAAGCCGAAATTGAGCTTCCCCAATAGGAGCCACCGCACCCGACCCCATTCCATCGTGCGGACGCGTCCGTTTTCCCCGCGCGAGGCCATTCCAATCCCTCGCGCGGGCTTCTTTTGTATTTCTGACATGTAATCAACCCATCACAGGAGGAAACATGCCCCGTATCAATCTCGCAGAACTCGCCGAGCAGTCCTTCGGAACTTCGCTCGAGCAGCTCGATGACCGTCGTATTTATAAGCTGCTGGTCAAGCTCGTGCAGGAGCACTCTGCTGCCTGTCCTCTCAACAACGGCAAGAAAAAGCTCTACTACATCTCTGCCGAGTTTTTGATCGGCAAGCTGCTCATCAACAATATGATCGACCTTGGCATCTATGACGAGGTTAAGGACCAGCTCACCGCCGCGGGCCACGACCTCAACAAGATCGAGGAGTTCGAGGTCGAGCCGTCGCTCGGCAACGGCGGCCTGGGCCGCCTGGCCGCATGCTTCCTGGATTCCATCGCCACGCTGGGCTTGACCGGCGATGGCGTGGGCCTCAACTATCACTACGGTCTGTTCCGTCAGCGCTTTGTCGACAACCAGCAGAAGGCCGTCCCCGACGAGTGGCTCGGTGAGCAGGACATCCTAGTCGACGATGACCGCTCCTACACCGTCGAGTTCGGCGATTTTGCCGTTACCTCCAAGCTCGTCAACATCGATGTGCCCGGTTACGGCCAGCCCACCAAGAACCGCCTGCGTTTGTTCGACCTGGCGAGCGTCGACGACGGCCTGGTCCCCGGCAGCTCCATCGACTTCGACAAGACCGAGATCGCCAAGAACCTCACCTTGTTCCTCTACCCCGACGATTCCGACGAGCAGGGCCGCCTACTTCGCATCTACCAGGAATACTTCATGGTAAGCAACGCCGCCCAGCTCCTGATCGACGAGGCCGTCGAGCGCGGCAGCAACCTGCACGATCTGGCCGATTACGCCGTTGTCCAGATCAACGACACGCACCCCACCATGGTCATTCCCGAGCTCATTCGCTTGCTCACCACCGAGCATGGCATCGAGTTTGACGAGGCCGTGACCATCGTACGCTCCATGGTCGCCTACACTAACCACACGATTCTTGCCGAGGCGCTCGAGAAGTGGCCGCTCGCCAGCCTGCAGAAGGTCTCCCCTGCCATCGCCGACATTATCGTCAAGCTCGATGAGATCGCGAAGGCCGAGCACGATGACCCGCGCGTCGCCATCATCGACGAGCACGACACCGTCCACATGGCCCACATGGACATCCACTTTGGCTTCTCCATCAATGGAGTCGCCGCACTCCACACCAAGATCCTGGAGGACACCGAGCTTCATCCGTTCTACGAGATCTATCCCAAGAAGTTCTCCAACAAGACCAACGGCATCACCTTCCGCCGCTGGATCCATGGGGCCAACCCCGCGCTCGCCAGCCTGCTCGACGATGTGATCGGCACCGACTGGCGCAGCACCGGCGATCTGAGCAAACTCGCCAAGTTCGCCGACGACAAGGACGTTCTTGAGCGCCTGGCCGCCACCAAGGTCGAGGCCAAGGCCATCATGCGCCAGTTCATGGCGCTCGAGCAGGGCGTGACCATTCCCTCCAACGCCATCATCGACGTCCAGGTCAAGCGCATCCACGAGTACAAGCGTCAGCAGATGCTCGCGCTCTACATCATCTGGAAGTACCTCGATATCAAGAACGGCAACAGACCTAAGCACCCCGTCACCATCATCTTTGGCGGCAAGGCGGCACCTGCCTACACTATCGCGCAGGACATCATCCATCTGATTCTGACGCTGTCGCAGTGGATTGCAAACGACCCCGACGTGGCTCCCTACCTGCAGGTTGTCATGATCGAGAACTACAACGTCACCGCCGCCGAGCGCGTGATCCCCGCCGCTGATATCTCCGAGCAGATCAGCCTGGCCTCCAAGGAGGCGAGCGGCACCTCCAACATGAAGTTCATGCTCAACGGCGCCCTAACCCTGTGCACGCTTGACGGCGCCAACGTGGAGATTGCCGAGCTCGTGGGCGACGAGAATATCTATACCTTTGGTGCCTCGTCCAAACAGGTCGAGCAGCTCTATGCCGACGGCACCTATGACGCCGGTGTGCTCTACCGCAAGCCCGGCATTAAACTGCTGGTGGACTTCATCACCAACCCGGCCTTTATGGCGACCGGCAACGCCGAGCGCCTGCAGCGCCTGCACGATGACATTAAGGGCAAGGACTGGTTTATGGCCCTGCTCGACATCGAGGAGTACATCCAGACCAAGGAGCGCGTGTTGGCCGACTACGAGGACCAGGACGCCTGGATGCGCAAGGCGCTCATCAATATCGCCAACGCCGGCACCTTCTCGTCTGACCGCACGATCTCCCAGTACAACGACGAGATTTGGCACCTGAGCTAATTTCGCTTCCCTTACCCATCCTCTTGAGAAACGGAGTCGTGGCAACACGGCTCCGTTTTTTGTGCCCGCACGTTACCCTGTGACCCGACTCGACCCAACAATCTCGATCCATAACAACTACTCAACCAAAACGTTCCCAGCTGTTACAGATTGAGACATACCGGCCCCTCCCCTTGGGTCTATCTCGATCTGTAACATCTAACGTCCGAAATCGGCCCTACCCGTTACAGATCGAGACAAACGACCGGCCAGACAACCCCAACACAAAGAAAGGCTCCCCTCTCGCCCAGCGGACGGGAGGGGAGCCTTATATGTGACCGCGGCAAAAGGATGGCAATACCGCAGTCGCCCAAAGGGAGGG
>URDE01000108.1:0-5918 GCA_900546525.1 uncultured Collinsella sp. | reverse complement strand
AGCGAGTCGGAGATAACGATAACGGTGGGACGAGCGGTGACCGGGCAATCCATGCGGGGCTCCTTTTGCGCTTATGCGCAGGCTAGCTTACTTTTTGCGGGCAAGCTCACCGATGTTGGCGATGCCGGAGAAAACGGCCTCGAAGCGGTTGAGCAGCTTAAGGCGATTATCGCGGAGCTGCTCGTCCTTGTCCATGACCATGACCTCATCGAAGAAACGGTCGATGGGGGCACGCAGGGCGGCAAGGGCGGCAAATGCGGCCGGGTAATCCTCAGCAGCAAGGGCAGCATCGACAGCGGTCTGAGCAGCCTCGGAGGCGTCGGCGAGCGCAAGCTCGACCTCGCCCATCAGGCTGCGGTCGTACTCCGCACCCAGCTCGGGCTTGGAGATGTGCGCGGCGCGGGCATAGGCGGTAGCCAGGTTGTCGAAGGTCTCGGCATCGTTCTTGCGAGCCTCGTCGAGCGCAGCGCAGCGGGCGAAGAAGACCGACGGCGCGATGATGTGCACCGCGGAGACGGCGGCAACGGTATCGGCCGGAATCTTCTCGTCGCGGGCCATGCTCACCAGGCGGCCGTGGAAGAAGTCACGGACCTGCTGGGCGACCTCGGCGGCGTCGAACTCGATGCCCTGCTCGCTATAGAGCTCAAGGGCGAAGTCGATCAGCGACGTGGGGTCGATCGGCAGGCGATCGCGCAGGATGTTGATGATGCCGATAGCGGCGCGACGCAGCGCGTACGGGTCGGACGAGCCGGTCGGGGGCTCACCGATGGCAAAAATACCGGCGATGGTATCGAGCTTGTCGGCACAGGCCACGATACAGCCAGCGGTGCCCTCGGGCAGCTCATCGCCAGCAAAGCGGGGACGATAATGATCGCGAATGGCGTGGGCGACCTCGTCGTTCTCCCCCATCGCGGAGGCATAATAACCGCCCATCACGCCCTGCTGGCTCGTGAACTCGACGACGGCGTTGGATACCAGGTCGGCCTTGCACAGGTGAGCGGCGCGAGCGGCATCGGCGGCAAGGTGGGCGCCCAGATGGGCCTCACGGGCGATGGCGAGCGCGAGCTGCTCAATACGCTCGGACTTGGCGAGCACGCTACCGAGCTTCTCCTGGAAGGCGACCTTGGCCAGACGCTCGCGGAACTCGTCGAGGGAAATCTTCAGGTCCTCCTCGTAGAAGAACTTGGCGTCGTCCAGACGGGCGCGCACGACGCGCTCGTTGCCGTCGATCACGCGCTCGGCATTCTCGGGCTTGCTGTTGGAAACGACCACGAACTCACGCGTAAGCTTGCCCTCGCCGTCATAGATCGGGAAGTAGCGCTGGTTGGTGAGCATGGACTCGCAGATGATCTCGTGCGGGACCTTGAGGAACTCCTCGTCGAAGGTACCGACGAGCACCGTCGGCCACTCGCAAAGGTTAATGACCTCCTCAAAGACCTTCTTGGGCGTGTCGACATGGCAACCGGGGCGCGCAGCCTCGACCTCGGCGATACCGGCAAGGATGGCCTCGCGACGACGCTCGGCAGAGAGCACGCCGGCGTCCTCGAGCACCTGCTCGTAGACGGCGGGGCTGGCGACCACATGGTCACCGGGGCCCAGAACGCGATGTCCGCGCGTGGTGTTGCCACTCGTTACATCGGCAAAGGACACGGGCACGACATCCTCGCCCAAAAGGCAGCAGATCCAACGGACCGGACGAACAAACGTAGCGTGCTCATGGCCCCAGCGCTGGCTGCGGTAGTTGGGCCACTGCAGGCCGGCAATCGTCTTCTCGCACAGAGCGGTCAGAATCGGCGTAGCCGGTGCGGAGGGAATGTTCTTCTCGGCGAACACGTACTCGCGGCCGTCGGTGTCCTCGCGACGGACCAGATCCTCGGCAGCCACACCGCACTTGCGGGCGAAACCCTGGGCGGCCTTGGTGGCGTTACCGTCAGCGTCGAAGGCGATGTTTGCCGCAGGGCCACGTTTGACCTCGTGAACCTCATCGGTCGCAGTGGCGACGTTGGCCACGAGCGCAGCCAGTCGACGCGGGCTCGAGATCACGCGGACCTCGCCATGGGCCAGACCGGCCTCGTCGAGACCCTTGGCGATCATGGTGCCGAGCTGCTTGACGGCATTGTTCAGCGGTGCGGAGGGCATTTCCTCCGTACCGATTTCAAACAGGAAATCCTTAGCGTCTGCCATGGCTTACGCCACCTCGCCTTCCTGGTCGGCATTCTCGTTAACTCCGGCGACCTCGGCCATATAGGCCTCGCAGCACGCCTTGGCGACGGCGCGGACGCGCAGGATGTAGTTGGCACGCTCGACCGCGGACAGCGCGCCGCGGGCATCGAGCAGGTTAAAGGCATGGCTGCACTTCATGACGCAGTCGTATGCGGGCAGCGGCAGCTTACGCTCAAGGCAGGAGTGGCACTCGGCCTCGTAGTCGTCAAACTTCTGACGCATCATCTCGACGTTGGCGACCTCAAAGTTGTAGGCGCTGAACTCGCGCTCGTTCTCCAGGAACACGTCGCCATAGGTCATAGGCGTGCCGTCGGGCAGATAGCTCCACACCAGGTCGTAGACGGAGTTGACGCCCTGGGCGTACATGGCGATGCGCTCCAGACCATAGGTGATCTCGACGGGCACGGGGTCGACCTCGATACCGCCCACCTGCTGGAAGTACGTAAACTGCGTGACCTCCATGCCGTTGAGCCAGACCTCCCAGCCAAGGCCCCAGGCGCCCAGAGTCGGGCTCTCCCAGTCGTCCTCGACAAAACGAACGTCATGGTCGTTGGGGTCCAGACCGATAGCGGCAAGAGACCCCAGGTAAAGCTCCTGGGCGTTGACCGGCGACGGCTTGATGAGCACCTGGAACTGATAGTAGTGCTGCATACGGTTGGGATTCTCGCCGTAGCGGCCGTCGGCGGGACGGCGGCAAGGCTGAGCGTAGCAGGTGCGCCACTCGGCAGGACCGAGCGAGCGCAACGTGGTCGCGGTGTGGAAGGTGCCGGCACCGACCTCGGAGTCATAGGGCTGCATAATGACGCAGCCCTGCTCGCCCCAGTACTGCTGGAGGCGCAGGATGATGTCTTGGAAGGAAAGCGATGAAGCGTTCATGCCTCTAATATCCCCTCGTCGAAACGATTACACGGTTAGGTACTGTACTATAGCGGTTTTTAGTCGATAGCGCCGATGCGGTTGAGCGGCCAGTAGCGCACAAGCGCCACGGCGATCAAATCAGAGCGATCGACGGGGCCAAAGTAGCGCGAATCGGCAGAGTTTTCGCGGTTGTCGCCCATCACCCACACGCACCCGTCGGGAACGGTGTAGGGATAGCTTACCTGAGCGCCGGGGGCCTGGACCGAAAGCGGCCAGCTCATGCCGGTCGTGTAGTCCTCGTCGAGCGCCTGGCCGTCAACGACCACCTTGCCGTCCTGAAGGTCGACTTTCTGGCCGGCCGTGGCAATAACACGCTTGACGAGGACATCGTGCTCGGAGGTGCCATCGGGGTTATGGAACACCACGATATCGCCTTGACTGACGGGCTGGCCGAGCTCAAGGCTCACCTTTTGCGCCAGGATCTGGTCGCCGATCTCGATCGTGGACTCCATGGAGCCGGTGGGCACCACAAAGGGTTCGACCACAAACGAGCGAATCAGGAAGGTGGCGACCAGTGCGATCGCGACGACCGCGATCCACTCAAACGCACCCTTTAGCACGGAATGCTGCGATGGAACCATTCTCACTCCTCGCTCTGCGAATACGATGCGTCCAGGATGTCCTGCGCGTATGCGCGCTCCTCGGGCGTAAGCCGCGCCGTCTCGATCAGGTCGGGACGCCAGCGGCAGGTGCGCTCGATAGCGTTCTTGCGGCGCCAAGCGTCAACTTTGGCGTGATCGCCACTCACGAGCACAGGAGGCACGCCCTCGCCGTTGAACTCGGCGGGACGGGTGTACTGCGCGTACTCGAGCAGGCCACCGTCCTCGGCAGTCGAGAACGACTCATCGACGTTGCTCATCTCGTCACCAAGGGCGCCGGGAATCAGACGCACGACGGCGTCGGCAACGACCATAGCGGGAAGCTCGCCGCCCGTAAGCACGTAGTCGCCGATCGACAGGCGCTCGTCGGCATACGCATACGCGCGCTCGTCGACGCCCTCGTATCGGCTGCATACAAACAGCAGGCGCTCGCTTTTGAGCAGGCGCTCGGCCACATGCTGCGTAAAGGGCTCGCCGCAGGGCGTAAAGAACACCACGGTGGGCTTGGGGCCCTCGGAGCCAATAGCCTCGATGGCCTCGGCGATGGGCTCGACCTTCATGAGCATGCCCTGCCCGCCGCCGTACGGCTCGTCATCAACGGTACGATGGCGGTCGTGCGTCCAGTCGCGCAGGTTATAGGCCTTAAAATCAAAAAGGCCGGCCTTGCGGGCGCGGCCCAAGATCGATGTGGACATGACGGGCTCAAACATCTCGGGAAAGACCGAAAGGGTCTCGATTAGCATGTTGACCTCCCTACTTGTCCATATCGATCAAACCGTCCATAACGTGGACGGAAATTGTCCCCCGATCGGGAAGATCGAGCACAACCTGCTCGATCACGGGAATCAGCACCTCGCCGTACCGATCGCCCTCGACAACCCAAACATCGTTGGCGGGCGTCGACATGATCTCGACGATCGTGCCGAGCGAGCCAAAGCGCTCGTCGACCACCTCGCGACCCATCAGGTCGGTATAGGCGGCGTCGAGCGAATCGAGCTCAAAATCGTCACGATTTGCCAGCACGTAGCATCCGGTGATGCCCTCGGCGGCCGTCAAGTCGTCAATGCCCTCAAACGAGACCAGATCGCCATCGCCCGTATCGGTGACGGATACGACCGTGCAAAAACGGTCGCGCTTGAGCGCCGGCGGCGTCAAGGCGACACGCATACCCGGCGTCAATACAGAAGGAAGCCCCCGCAGCGGCTGCGCGAGGACCTCCCCCTTCCTTCCGTGCGGCTTGACCACACGGGCGATGTTTTTGTACTGGGACCTCAAGGTCCTAGCCCAGAACCTCTACCTCGACTGCAGTGTCGAGGCGAGCGGCCAGTGCACGGGCGAGCGTGCGAATGGCCTTGATGGTACGGCCACGACGGCCGATGACCTTAGCGACGTCATCCTCGGCAACCGAAACCTCAATCGTGGAGGCGTCGTCACCATCGATGACCTCAAGGCTCACGGAATCCGGGTCGTCGACGATCTGAACAACGAGATATTCGACGAGATCGGCGATGCGATCTGAGAGCATTGCCTCACCCTCGAGCTGTGCAGCGTCAACCTCAGGCACGATTTACTCCTCGGCGCCCTCAGCGGCCTCAGCGGCAGCCTTAGCGGCCTCGGCCTCTTTGGCGAGCTGCTTCTTGGACTTCTTGACGACGGTCTCGGTCTTCTCGCCCTCGTTGGCGGCCTTGACCAGAGCAGCGACAGCGTCGGTGAGCTGAGCGCCCTTGGACTGCCAGTCAGCGATCTTCTCGAGATCGAGGTTGATGGTCTTGGCGGCGGTCATCGGGTTGTAGCGGCCAACCTCCTCGATGATACGACCGTCACGCGGGGCGCGGGAATCGGCGACGACGACACGGTAGTACGGACGCTTCTTAGCGCCGTGACGAGCAAGGCGAATCTTGACTGCCAAAGGAAACTCCTCCAACCAAGCAGCTTTAGGCTGCAACTACAAACAAACAGTTGAACATAATACGCCATCGACGCGGGCAGGTGAAGTCCGTGAGACCAACTTCTTCGGTGTAGTCGAAGGCAAATCCATATCTTAGACAAGAATTCGCGATTTGCAAGCACATCCACGCACCCCACATGAGCTGCGCGGTATACTCATGCCATGAAAAGACGCGAACATACATACGGTTATGAGGATGCTGCGGGCGTCACGCCGCCGCCCTGGACGGG
>URDE01000107.1:0-6007 GCA_900546525.1 uncultured Collinsella sp. | reverse complement strand
GAGAACCCGTGTCCAGTCCGTTTACCAGCTTTTTAGCCCAGCACTTTGACCAGATTAACGACTATCTGGCCACGTTCTTTGACGGACAGGCGACTTCCGCCGATATCGAGCGTTACCTGTATGCCCCGCTCTCGGCATTTACGGCCAATGCCGGCAAACGCCACCGCCCGCTCATCTGCATGCTCGCCGCCACCGCGGTAGGTGGCAGCTTTGAGAGCGCCCGCAGCGCGGCGGCAGCTATCGAGCACTTTCAATCGGGAGCGCTTATCCATGACGACATCGCCGACAACGGCCAACTGCGCCGCGGCAAGCCCTGCATGCACCTTACCGAGGGCACGGGGCTTGCCATCAACTGCGGCGACCTAGCGCTCACAATGGTCACCAAGACGGTTCTCGACGACCCCACGCTCGTGGCAGACGTGAAACTCCGCGTGCTCCACGAGCTCACCGAGATGATCGTTCGCACCATCGAGGGTCAGGCGCTCGACTTGGGCTGGGTCCGCGACGGGCGCTTTGACATCTCGGTCGACGATTATCTGGACATGGCAACGCACAAGACCGCGTACTACAGCGGAGCCACGCCACTTGCCGCCGGAGCCATTATCGGCGGCGGCAGCGAGGAGCAGATTGAGGCGCTGCGCGCCTTTGGCCTGCACACGGGCCTTGCCTTCCAAATTCAAGACGACTTGCTCAACCTTGTTGGCACCAAGGAGGCCGCCAACAAGGACTTCCGCACCGACATCACCGAGGGCAAGCGCACGCTTGTCGCCGTACACGCCCTCTCTGATGAACGCCACCACGACGAGATCGAGGCGATTCTTTCCTCGGGCACCGATGATCCCGCGCAGCTCGCACGCGCCGTGGAGATCTTCCAGGAGACCGGCTCCATCGATTACGCCCACACTTACGCGCTCGACCTGACCGCCAAGGCCAAAGCGGCCATCGAGGACGTTTCGCTCGACCCGCACGCACGCGAGCTGTTCCTCTCCATGGCAGATTTCTTTGTGGAGCGCCTTAACTAGCGGGGTTATAAAACCTGTCAGCAGCGTATTTGGGTACAACTTGCTACACTGTTGAGTGCATGTTTATGCATCCCTTTGCGTTGTCTATCCGACACACGCTCAAATAGTACGAATGGTACGCCGAAAGGGGTTCGTTCATGGAACCTATTACAACGGGCATGCAGGGAGCAGCCGTCGAGGACGTCCAGTCCCGCCTTCTGCAGCTCGGCTATACAATCGATGACACCGAGGTTGCCGACAAGCGCTTTGGCACCACCACCGAACAGGCTGTTGGCACCTTTAGGCTCGATAGCGGCCTTGCCGCTGGCTGTGCCGTCGATATCCCCTGCTGGAGCGCCCTGGTAGACGCCTCGTACAAGCTGGGCGACCGCACGCTTTATCTGCGTATGCCCAATTTCCATGGCGCCGACGTTCAGGCCCTGCAGCGCGCGCTCAACGTTTTGGGTTTTGCCTGCGGTGAGGACGACGGCTACTTTGGCCCGCACACCGAGGCCGCTCTGCAGCAGTTCCAAGAAAATGTCGGCCTGTTTGCCGATGGCATGGCGTTCCAGGATACCTACGCCTATATCAACCGCCTGCATCACGTGTGGGAGGGCAAGCCCTCGGTTACCGAGGCCGAGTCGCGCATCGGCTTTGCCCGCGCCGCCAACGCTCTCGAGCGCTTCCAGATTGCCGTCATCGGTGAGGACCCCATCGCGCGTAGCGTTGCATCGTGCATGTGGAACATCGCCACGGCGACGACCGACAACAGCGGTATGATGCTTTGCGACTCCGAGGTCCCGACCGATGTCGACCTAGTGCTCGAGATCGCAAGCGACGAGCTACCCGACGACGCCGCTCCGCGCGCCACGATTGCCCTCGCTGAGTGTCACAACCTGGCGCAGCGCATCCGCACTGCCAATGTCGCCGCACAGCAAAAGCCCGCGCGCATCCGCATTGAGCTCACGGGCATGACGCGCTATAACGGAACCTTCACCGCAAGCGACGCCCAGACACTCGCCGTACGCCTGCTCGATGGCGTTTGCGATGCCCTCGCAGATTAGGTAAACTAAACGAGTTGCTTTTGGGCAACACCACACATTGGGACGTAGTTCAACGGTAGAACTCCGGTTTTTGGTGCCGGCTGTTGGGGGTTCGAATCCCTCCGTCCCAGCCCCAAAGAACATAGCGCTCCAGGCTCTTATGAACCTGGAGCGCTTTTTCGTGGGCATGCGGAGGGATTCGAACCCGCAAGGGTGCGGAGCTGAGAAAACGCGAAGGCGCCCCCAAGCCCGAAAGGACCAAGAGCGCCTTACATCAAGAAATATCAGCCCAGTTCCGAAAAGCGAGCCGCATGCAACAACCAAGTAACCACAGGCCCCGGGAGAGCGGGGACACCGGCTTAGGTTTATCGCGAGTTCCGCACGAACAGGAGGCCACTTAATGTGGCCTCCGTCGTGAGCAGGACTGTAGAGCAGGAAACCTAAGCCGGTGTCCCCGCTCTCCCGGGGCCGGCGGAACTAATTGTTCAGCATGCGGTCGAAGCTTCCCGAGTCGCCATCCCGATAGTCGGCGGTCATCAGAATCTCCTGCGGAATGCGTCCGCCCTCGCGCAGCACGTTGCGGAACTGCACGCGCGTGACCATGGGCAGATCTTTGATCGTCGCAGCCAGGTTCTGCGGCACACCCTGGTTGGCAGCTGCGGGCTCGCACTCGCCGCCAGCTTTCACGCGACGCTTGTGCTCGGCAAGCATGGCGCGATACATACCGGCATGCAGGCGAATCTCAACCACATTGGCGTTACGGGTCTGCTCGACAATGCGCGCACCCTCTCGGTCGATGTCGCCCACGTAGTAGACATAGTTAAAGCGATAGCCGATCTCGGCCAGATAATCATCCAGTGCGTGTGAAACGCTCGCCTTGCAGCCGCCGCCAAAGATCACGCCACCCACCTTGGTGCCAAAAAGCTTGGCGTGCTTGCGGCCGCGCAGGAGCTTGACGATCTCGTCATAGGTGTCCAGGTTCTCAACCATAATGAACGGCTTGTCGGCGCCCAGCGTAAAGAAGCCCGTAAAGTGCACAGGACGGTTGGGAGCAACCTTGATTGCCTGCATGCTGATGCCCTTTTCGGTCATACGCCGAATCAGGCGCTCGCCGTGTTTGCCGTCAAAGGCCTTCTCATCGTTAAAAATCTGGTAGGCGCGCTGGCGACGCGAAGCGACCGGCGTGTCGGCGCCGCGATTCTGCTCTATCCAAGCCTGGATGATCGCAATCTCCTCGGCAATCTTGCGGTTGGACATCTCGTTGTGCTGAGTGCGCTGCGGGGCCTTATTGCTGTCCTTGCCCTCGACCTTAACGATTTGAGTCTGCTGCTCCTTAATCTTGGAGAGCGCCGTAGGCGTGGGAACGACCTTGAGCAGCTGCCTGCCCAGGACACGGGCCAGAGCAAACGCCGAAACCTCGCCATGAGCGGGCGGCTCAGGCTGCTGGGCGGCCGCATCGTTTGCAGTCGGTTTGGGCTGCGCCTGGGATTTGCGCTTGGAATCTGCCTGAGCTTTGCGCTCTTGCTTTGGCGCGGACGAGCTCTTTTGCGAACGTTCGGGCTTGTCCCCCTTCGCCGGCTGGCGCTTGGGTTGCTCCACCGGGGCCTCAGCCTTCGCATCCTTGCTTTGCGTCGACGCCTTCTCGGCCGCGGCCTCGGCATTTGAGCCACGACCGCCACGGTGACGACGACGGCGGGGCTTGCTCGAAGCGCTCTCCCCTGCCTGCTTATCGGCGGACTGCTGAGCTTTGACCTCGGCGTCGGCCGCAGGCTGCGACTCGGAAGGTTGCTGCTCGCAAGCCACCGGCTCAACGGTTTTCTCAGTTTGTTCGGCCTTATCGGCCTGAGCGGTCGAAGCCGGCTCGCCCTTCTCCTGACGCTTTACGGGATACGCGCGTCCCGCAAAACCGCGGCCGGGACGACACGAACCCGGAGCCCTCTTGGCAGACTCCTCAACATCGTCCGCAACCTCGGAAGGCTCTTCAGCTTCATGTGCGACATCCTGCTGCGCAGCCTTAAAGTGAGCACCGCGACGACGCTTGAGCTCTTGGGCCTCCACGGGCTTTTGCTCCTGCGCGGGCTTCTGCGACTCAGCAGCAACCTCAGTCTCAACAGTCTCGGTATCGAGCTCATCCTTTTGAGCCACGGCACGACGGAAGCGCTCCTGCTGGGCACGGCGCTGAGCATCGCGCTTGCCGCCCCCGCCAAAGCTGCCGCGACCCGCTTTGGCGGTAAAAGCGCGAACGACGTTCTCATCGAGCAGCTCGTCGGTATCGACATGCTCGCGCGGGGCCGTTTCCACCGAAGCGGCCACCTCGACAACGTCCTCGACGGCCTCTTCGGCAACCTCGGCAAGCTGCTCCTGGGCATCACTTATCTCGGCATGAATGGTATAGAACGCCGGACGTCCGTTAATGCCGCTGCCCTCGATCTTGGTAACGATCTTTGCCGCGATGAGTTCGTCGCGCATCGCCTTGGTGTCGCATTCCTTATCGACGGAGCGGAAAATCTGTGCCAGCGCGCTCGACTTGATTTTAAGCGCCTTGCGGCAGAGCAGGTCGTAGGCAACCAGCTTGGCGCGCTCGGCAGAAAGCGACGTCTGGCTGCTTAGACGCTCAGCCAGGGCATCGACATTATTTTGGTTATCGGAATATACCGTCTTGGCCACGGGGCCCCTTTCATATGCACACATATACGTCTATATGGTACAACGCGTGAGCCTATACACGCAAAACATCTGCGAGGACGCCCTTGCATCACCCGTTCTCGCAAGAAAAAGACCGAGTCCGCATTGTTGCGGACCCGGTCTTTCCGAGTCATAGAGATGGAGGATTCAATCCGTCCGATCGGCTAGGCCTTGGCGGCCTCAGCGTCGGCAGGAGCCTCAGCAGCTGCAGCGCGACCATACTCGGCCTTGCCCATCTCGGACCACTCGGGCTCCTCGTCGGGCATGGAGCCAGCCTCCTTGCCGAAGAACTCCTTGAGGCAGTTGACGGCAACGATGAGGCCCAGGACCATCAGCAGGACGGCAAAGACGAGCTGCAGGCCCTTGGTGGCGGCGACGGAGACGGCAGCCGTGGTGGCGGTAGCCGGGATGGTGCCGAAGAAACCGTAGGCCTGGACGGCGGTCATGCAGCCCATGGCGCTCTGGACCAGCGAGGTGAAGGTGCAGCAGAGCAGGAAGGCGACGGGCACGTAGAGCATCCAACCCTTGCGGCCGGTGCACTTACAGAACACGGCGAGGGTGATCATGGTCATACCGCCGAGCAGCTGGTTAGAAGCACCAAAGAGCGGCCAGATGTTGGCATAGCCGCCAAAGGCGAGGGCGAGGCCAGGAAGCAGGGTAACGACCGTGGCGAACCAGGGGTTGCCGAGAACCTTCATGTAGCCGGCCTTGGACTCGATGGCCAGGGCGTCGTTGGTCTGGGCAAAGAACTCGGAGAACGAGGTGCGAGCGATGCGGGCGACGGCATCGAGCGAGGTCAGGGCCAGAGCGGAAACGTTCATGGTCATGAAGACGGTTGCGAGCGTGCCGTCAACGCCGAAGGCCTGCATACCGCGGGAGATGCCAGCTGCGAAGATCTGGAACGGGGTGGAAGCGACGCCGGCGTTAAGGGCGCCGGTACCGGCGGTGTTCATGTCGGAGAACATGATGCCGGCGACGATGATGGCAAGGATGCCGACGAAGGACTCGACGATCATGGCGCCGTAACCGACCTTGACGGCGTCCTGCTCCTTCTCGACCTGCTTGGAGGAGGTACCAGAAGAAACGAGGCTGTGGAAACCGGAGAGAGCACCGCAGGCAACGGAGACAAACAGGACCGGGAACATCATGCCCGAGGCATTGCTAAAGCCGGTGAAGACCGGAGCGGTGATGGTGGCCTGGCCGTTAGCGCCCAGGACGACGATACCGAGGACAGCGCAGACGATCATGACGATCATCATGATGGAAGTGAGGTAGTCG
>URDE01000106.1:0-6060 GCA_900546525.1 uncultured Collinsella sp. | reverse complement strand
CGTTCGCCTGCGATCTGGTGGGAAGCGGCCGCTTTGCGTTGGAGTCCACGTATTGCCTAGGTTGCGGAGCCTGCGTCAAGGTGTGCCCCGAGCATGCGCTCAAGCTGGTCGAGCACGATGCGTCCAATCTGGTCGTTGTCGACCCCGAGGCCGAGGAAAAGGCCGCTCAGAAGGCCAAGGCCCACGAAGAGGCCCAGAAGGCCAAGGCCGAGGCAAAGGCCAAGCTTGACAAGATGCTCGATCAGGTGGAGAAGCTCGCGGACTAGTCAGCGAGCTCTATCTCTGCTTCATTTGCGCCGCCGCGGTGTCCGGATTCGCCCGGATGCTGCGGCGGCGCTATACTTATACGGTTTGAAGTACCTGTACCAAAAGGAGCTGTCGTGTCCCTTTCCATCGGTATCGTGGGCCTGCCCAACGTGGGCAAGTCGACGCTGTTCACCGCGCTTACCAAAAAGACCGGCCTTGCCGCCAACTACCCGTTTGCCACGATCGACCCCAACGTGGGTATCGTCGACGTGCCCGATAGCCGCTTGCAAAAGCTTGCCGACATCGTTAACCCGGGCCGCATTGTGCCGGCGACGGTCGAGTTCGTCGACATCGCAGGTCTGGTGAAGGGCGCTAACGAGGGCGAGGGCCTGGGCAACCAGTTCCTGGCCAACATTCGCGAGACCGACGCCATCTGCGAGGTCGTGCGCTACTTTAAGGACCCCAACGTCATGCGTGAGGTGGGCCGCACGGGCGAGTTCGTCGATCCCGCCGGCGATGCCGACACCATCATGACCGAGCTCATCCTGGCCGACATGGGCACGCTCGAGAAGCAGCTGCCTAAGCTCGAGAAGGAGGCCAAGCGCGACAAGGAGCTCATGCCCAAGTTCGAGGTTGCCAAGCGCCTGCTTGCCTGGCTCAACGAGGGCAAGCGCGCCGCATCCATGGAGATGACCGACGAGGAGCGTGCCGCCGCCAAGGGGCTGTTCCTGCTCACCATGAAGCCCATCCTGTATGTGGCCAACGTGGACGAGGATATGCTCAACGACGATCTGGCGCCCATCGATGGTGTCAAGCCGCTGCCCATCTGCGCCAAGATCGAGGCAGAGCTTTCCGAGCTCGATCCCGAGGACGCCGCCGACTACCTGGAGAGCCTGGGCCTGGAGCAGCCCGGCCTGGACGTGCTCGCTCAGGCTGCCTACAAGCTGCTCGGCCTGCAGTCGTTCTTTACGGCCGGCGAGATGGAGGTCAAGGCCTGGACGGTTCGTCAGGGCGCGACCGCCCCGCAGGCCGCCGGCGTCATCCACACCGATTTTGAGCGCGGCTTTATTAAGGCCGAGGTCATTGGCTACGACGACTACATCGAGCTCGGCGGCGAGCAGGGCGCCAAGGCCGCCGGCAAGTTGCGTATTGAGGGCAAGGACTATGTCATGGCCGATGGCGACGTCGTGCACTTCCGCTTTAACGTGTAAGGACGACGCATATGTTCAAATATGGCAAAAAAGCTGGCTACATGGGTATTGCGCTGCTCGTACTTGCGGTGATTCCGCTGGTGGTCGCAGCGTGTGTTATCCCCAACATTGGCCCCGAGGTGGCAACGAAGTTTAACGCCGCCGGCGAGGTGACGCGCTGGGGTAAGAGCTACGAGCTGCTGGCACTGCCGGTACTCAATCTGCTGCTGAGCGTGGCGACGTACTTTACGGCGGGACGCCAAGCCAAGAACAATGACGACTCCGCCGCCATGGCGCGCATCGTGTGCGAGCGCTACCTGCGCAACGGTTGCATTACGGGTGTGTTCCTCAACGTGATCAACGTTTACTTTATGTACTCGGCGATTACCGGAACGGGCTTTGGCTTTGGTTTCTAGCTTGTCCTTTTAAGCAACGAGCCTGCACGCATATTCAATGGCTGCTGCGAGGCCGCCGCTCGATCGTGGTCGAAAGACTACATCGGCGGCGGCCTCGTTTTCGTATCCGGCGCCGCGAAGGGCGAGTGCGATACCGGCTTCTAAAAGGAGCGGCAGGCCTCGTTGGCTGGTTGCGATTACGGCAGCCTGATTGAGCGAGCAGCCGTGCGTTTGGCATCGGATGGCAAGTTCACCTCGCGCCGGGCAAGGGACCAGAACGGCGGCGACGCGACTTGATAGCAATGCAAATGCTGTGCGCTCATCGGGCGAAAGGCATTCAGCTTCAACGACGACGAGCTTGGGCGGCGCGCTGTTTGTGCGAAGCGTGGCTCGGTACATGCGGACCGAAGAACCCGACATAGAAAACTCCTGTGTATTCGGGAAAACGTAAACTATAGTTTACGTTTATGTTCGGCTCCATTTCAAACTCGGCTGCATGGACGAACGTGCGAAACAGATTCTTGGCAGGCGGGTCGAAGAGACACGCAGGGACCTTGGTATCTCCAAGGTTGATTTTTGTGTGGCGACAGGAATCAGCCGACCCTACCTCGACCGAATCGAAGATGGGACGGCAAATTTCACGCTCAAGGTTCTATTTAAGATCGCGCCCGCACTCGGCATGACGGTGTCAGAGCTTCTCGAGGGTATCGAATAGGGGATACCCGTCGACAACTGAATTACGCCATCGGGATGCGATCGTGGTTGACTTGGCTGTAGAACAGGCGCTGGATCTCGGCGGCATCGCGTGACTGGCCGAGTGCCCACATGGTCTTGGCCACGAGCGTCTCGGTGGTCATGTCGTCGCCGCGCAGAATACCCGGATGATCGGCGTAAGCACGGCCGACCTCGTAAACGCCCAGATCGAGGCCCTCTTCGGGGACCTGCGTGGTCATAACGACGGTGCGGCCCGAATCGACCCAGCGGAAAATAGCCTCTTGGAACGACTCGCCCGACTCACCAAACTCGGGGATACCGCCGATGCCAAAGGTCTCCAGAATCACGGCGTCGTAGCTATCGGCAAGGGCGTCGAGGATGCCCGGGTTTACGCCGGGCGTAAGCTTGAGTACAAATACGCGCGGGTCGATGCTGTCGTAGAAACGCACCGGGTTTTCGCCCTGATGCGTTCCGTGAAGCCCATTGCGCACGATGCGGTCATTGCGGATGTAGGCAATGGGCGGATAGTTGACGCTAATGAACGCGTTAAAGCTCATGGTGCGCTGCTTGCGGGCGCGCGTGCCGGCAATGGCAACGCCACCAAACACGATCGAGACGTCGTGCGAGTGCTCGTCGAGTGCATAGAGCAGGCTCTGGTACAGATTGAGCTTGGCGTCGGTAAAGGGATTGCCCATGGGCTTTTGCGAGCCGGTGAGCACGATGGGCTTGGGGCTGTCCTGAATCAGGTAGGAAAGCGCTGCTGCGGTGTAGCTCATGGTGTCGGTGCCGTGCAGAATCACGAAGCCGTCGTGGTCGGCATAGCCTTCGACGATGACGTCGCGGATACGCATCCAGTCGCTCGGGCGCATATTGGTGCTGTCGATGTTCATGGGCTGCACGACGTCGAGCTCGCAGAGGCCCGAGATCTCGGGGACACTCTGGGCGAGCTCCTCACCGGTCAGGGCGGGCGAGAGGCCGTTGCCGTCCTCGGTCGATGCGATGGTGCCGCCCGTGGCGATGAGAAGGATGCGCTTCATGCTGGTATTCCTATCGTATTTGCCGCCGCAGAGGCGGAGTCGTTCGGCAGTATTGTGGCACAGGGCGTCCAATGTTCAAACGTATTACATCATCTGTAACGTTTGGTAACACTTCAATTGCCGTCAAATAGGGGCCTAGGTCGTGCGTTTGCCGTGCGCTGATGGCTGCGAGGGGGCGAGAAACCCCATATAACGTGTACACTATGAAGGCTATTTTCGTTCATTCACGCGGGTGGGCACCGGCTCCCCGCCAACAAGAGGGGGAACCATGGATCAAAAGGCTTCCGCAAAGGTCCTCGTACTCGACTTTGGTGCGCAGTACGGTCAGCTCATTGCCCGTCGCGTCCGCGACCTCAACGTGTATTCCGAGATTGTCCCCTGCGACATCTCGGCCGACGAGATTCGCGAGATGAACGCCTCTGCGCTCATCCTTTCTGGCGGTCCGGCTTCCGTGTACGCCGAGGACGCTCCGTCCATCGATCCTGCCATCTTTGACCTGGGCCTTCCCGTCCTGGGCTTCTGCTACGGCCATCAGATCACGGCCGTGACGCTTGGCGGCAAGGTCGGCCACTCCGAGGTGGGCGAGTACGGCCGCGCCACCATCACGCGCACGGCCGGCGCCAAGCTCTTTAACTCCACGCCCATGGAGCAGACCGTGTGGATGAGCCACCGCGACGCCGTGTCCGAGGTGCCCGAGGGCTTTACCGTTACCGCCAGCACCGACGTGTGCCCGGTTGCCGCCATGGAGTGCGTCGAGCGCAAGATTTTCACCACGCAGTTCCACCCCGAGGTCAAGCACTCCGAGTACGGTCAGCAGCTGCTGAGCAACTTCCTGTTTGAGATCTGCGGCCTGGAGCCCAACTGGAGCATGGACAACCTGGTCGAGACCATGACGGCCGAGTTCCGCGAGAAGGTCGGCGACGACCGCGTGATTCTGGCCCTGTCCGGCGGCGTCGACTCCTCCGTCGTGGCCGCCCTGGGCGCCCGTGCCGTGGGCAAGCAGATGACCTGCGTGTTCATCAACCACGGCCTGCTGCGCAAGGGCGAGCCCGAGCAGGTGGAGGAGGTCTTCACCAAGCAGTTTGACGTCGACTTTATCCACGTTCACGCCGAGGACCGCTATGCCGAGCTTCTGGCTGGCGTGACCGAGCCCGAGGAGAAGCGCCGCATCATCGGTACGCAGTTCTGGAAAGAGTTCTTCGCGGTTGCTCAGCAGCTCGAGACCGATGGCAAGCCGGTCAAGTACCTGGCTCAGGGCACCATCTACCCCGACATCATCGAGTCCGGCGCTCGCAAGACGGGCGGCAAGACGGCCACCATCAAGAGCCACCACAACCTGATCCCGTTCCCCGAGGGCGTGCACTTCGACCTCATCGAGCCGCTCGATCATTTCTTTAAGGACGAGGTCCGTGCACTTGGTCTGGCACTGGGCCTGCCGGGTCACATCGTGTTCCGCCAGCCTTTCCCGGGTCCGGGTCTGGCCATCCGCATCATCGGCGCGGTTGACAAGGAGAAGCTCGAGATCCTCAAGAACGCCGACGCTATCGTGCGCGAGGAGCTCGACGCCTACAACCAGCGCCTGTATGAGCAGACCGGCGAGCGTAACTCCGAGCACAGCTGCTGGCAGTATTTTGCGGTTCTGCCCGACATCAAGTCCGTCGGCGTTATGGGTGACGAGCGCACCTACCAGCGCCCGATCATCCTGCGTGCCGTCGAGTCCAGCGATGCCATGACCGCCGACTGGGCCAAACTGCCTTACGACGTCCTGGCCCGCATCTCCGGCCGCATCGTTGCTGAGGTCCCCGGCGCCAACCGCGTGTGCTACGACATCACGTCTAAGCCGCCCGCGACGATCGAGTGGGAATAAACGATATTCGTTGATTTCAAGCCTCTGACCTGCGAAAACAGGTCGGGGGCTTCTTATTTTGCAACCTCTGTGCAACCTTTGCGGTTTCGCGCCCCGTGAACAGGGGATGTAGCACTGTTCACGTCTGGGCCCATGTCGGCACCGATCAATGCCCGCGCTGCTTCTGCTTGCGCTTCAGCTTCCGCTGCTCGAAGCACGTCGCCCGGGGTTCCTCGCCAGAGGAGAACTGACCGTTCCTTGCGAAACCGCGAGACCAGCTATATCCGCTTGCTGCGGGCTTGCTTGAGCCAGTTCCTCTTGAAAGAGCCTATACCTCCGAAGAACTTGTTGTACGTCTCACCGTTCTCCTTGGCCTCGCACTTGACCAAGGCAAGTTCGATGGTGCAGAGGTAATCCGCCACTTGCTCGAGGCGGTAGCCGGTCATCGAGGTCTTGCGGCGTCGGACGACCCCTTTTGAGAGGACCTTGCCCACCGAGCCGTCTCGCCCACGGAACAGAAGGAACGCATCCTCGCGACCTTCGGCGACCTGTGCTGCGAGATGGAGGGCTGCACCATCGCGCAGGGCCCTTTCCAAAGCGAAGTGTCGAGCCGAAGTGTTGAGCGTCGGCCC
>URDE01000105.1:0-6159 GCA_900546525.1 uncultured Collinsella sp. | reverse complement strand
GCCTAGGCGCGGTCCAAGAAATCGTCCGCACCCCCGAATAGGGGCCAAACAGGAACTATTTCACCGCAACTGAAGGGGGCTGTCGTGGGCCATCGGGATTCATGCGATGATTTGCGCGAGGTTCGTTGGGGCGTTTTGGGCGCTGGGCACATTTCACATCGATTTGCATCGTCGCTCAAGGAGGTGGACGGGGCACGGCTTGTGGCTGCCGCCGGTCGCACTCCTTCGCATGTTGAGGAGTTTTGCGGGGCGTTTTCGATTGATGCCGCGCACGGTTATGCCACGGCTGACGATAGCGGCGATGCGGCTTATGATGCGCTGATTGCCGACCCCGATGTCGACGTAATCTACTTGGCTCTTCCGCATGGCATGCATGCGCATTGGGTCTGTCGGGCACTGCGCGCGGGAAAGGCCGTACTGTGCGAAAAGCCGGCCGTTTTGAATGAAGAAGAGGCCCATGCGATCGCTTCCGTTTCCCGTGAGTGCGGCGTGCTGTTTATGGAGGCGATGAAGAATCGGTTTTGCCCGATGCGCACTCGCGTGAAGGACTTGCTTGCGTCGGGTGAGCTTGGCCGTATTGTCTCGATTGAAAGCGTGCAAAAGCTCGATTACGGCGAGTCTCCTTCGAGTTATCTGCTCGATCCGTTGCAGGGTGGCTGTCTATATGACATGGGCTGCTATGCGGTCGGGTGGTTTGAGGATTTGCTTGCGGGTGCGTGCGATGTTTCGTCTCGTGAAGTTCGCTGGCGTGACGTATCGGGCGGCCGCGTCGATTGGGCCGACGAGATCCATATGAGCGTCGGCGGCATACCCATTCATATGGTGTGCGACGGCAAAGCAGCATATGAAAGCCGCTTAACGATTGCCTGCGAGCGGGGCTCGTTGGAAATCGAGCGCTTCCATCGCCCCGAGCTCGCCCATGTGAAGTACTCCGACGGACGAATGCTCGAAATAAATGCCCCGTTTGAGGTCGATGATTTCTACGGCGAAATCCAGCATGCGACCCAGCTCATCCGGGTGGGGAAACTCGAGAGTCCCGTCATGCCCCTTGCCGCCACACGGCGCTGCGCGCGCATTATCGATGCAATCCGTCTAGCCCTCTAGGGCTTGGTGCTGACGCATAGGGGATCATGACGCTGGCGACCGTGGTGCTTGGTGGCCCGCATCTCTGATGCCCCTTTTATAAGTTGCGGTGGAATACGGTCTGTTTGCGCCAAAATAAGGCACCAATAGATCGTATTTCACCGCAACTGATGAGGGGGAGCTGGAGATGCTGACGATTGGGTGTCATCTTTCGACGACGAAGGGCTATCGGGCAATGGGAGAGACGGCGCTATCCATTGGCGCCAATACCTTTGCATTCTTTACGCGCAATCCGCGCGGTGGCAAGGCGAAAGACCTTGATATGGATGATGTGGCGGCCCTGCGTGACCTTATGGCGCAAAATGATTTTGGCCCACTCGTGGCGCATGCCCCCTATACCTACAACCCCTGTTCTGCCAAAGAGCGGGCGCGCGAGTTTGCCTTGGAGGCAATGGCCGAGGACTTGCAGCGTCTGGAAGCACTGCCCGGCAACTACTACAACTTCCACCCCGGCGCGCATGTGGGGCAGGGGACTGATGCCGGCATTCAGATGATCGTCGACACCTTGTGTCAGGTAATGTTTGAGGGGCAGCAGACGACGGTGCTGCTCGAGACCATGGCCGGCAAGGGCACCGAGGTGGGCCGCAGCTTTGAAGAGCTGGCGCGCATTATCGAGGGTGTTGCTGCCAGGCGTCCAGAGCTATCGGACAAGCTGGGCGTGTGTCTGGACACCTGTCATGTGAATGACGCCGGTTATGACATCGTCCACGATCTTGATGGTGTGCTCGACGAGTTCGACCGCGTGGTGGGTATCGACCGCTTGCATGCCGTACATATCAACGATTCGAAGAACCCTTGCGGCGCCCATAAGGACCGCCACGAATGCATCGGTAAGGGTTATCTGGGTAGTGAAGAGTTTGGCGGCGGTATGCAGGTTATGCAGAATATTGTATCGAATAGCCGCTTGCGCGCATTGCCATTCATTTTGGAGACACCGAACGAACTTGCAGGTTATGCGGCTGAAATCAAACTGTTAAGGTCGTTGCAGCAGTAATGACTGTCACAAAGTGGAGTGTTCCATTCACGTTATGGGTTTGTTTCAATCAGTTTTCTAATTGCAGATTCTCCCAAGCGGGTGCATAATAGCCATCAGTTTTTGCAGACCTCTGAATCAAACGGGGTCACCGGAAGGAGACTGATTATGAAGCTCAAGAAGCTTGGCGCATTTGCCGCCACGGGCGCCATGGCGCTCGCCCTCGCACTGACGGGCTGTGGCTCGTCCAACGCCACCTCTGGTTCTGATGCCGGTTCCAGCAGCTCTGACGACGCTAAGGTCGAGAAGGTCGACGGCTCCAAGGAGTACGCGCTCGTCAAGGACGGTACGCTGACCGTCGGCACCTCTGCCGAGTACGCTCCGTTTGAGTACAAGGATGACAACGGCGATTATCAGGGCTTTGACCTTGAGCTCATCAAGGCTATCGGTGACAAGCTGGGTTTGGATGTCGAGTACGTCAATAACGACTTCGATACGCTCGTCCCTGGCGTTGCTTCGGGTGCCAAGTACGACGTCGCCATCGCGGCTATCACCGACACGCCCGAGCGTGAGAAGGAAGTCACTTTCTCCGACTCTTACTACATGGACGATCAGGCTATCGTGACCAAGGTCGATAACACCGACATCACGGCCGACAACTACAGCGAGAAGCTCAACAGCGCCGACGCTACCATCATCGTCCAGTCTGGCTCGACCGCCGAGGCCTTTGCCCAGGAGAACTTCCCCAAGGCCAAGATCGTCCCCTACAAGGACGCTACCGAGTGCTTCAGCGCCCTGCAGTCCGATAAGGGCGACGCCGTAGTCACCAACCGCTCCGTTGCCAGCCAGCTGACCGCCGAGCAGTTCAACACCTGCCAGACCATCAAGCAGATCAGCACCGGCGAGGAGTACGCCATCGCCATCAACCAGGGCAACACCAAGCTCAAGGACGACATCAACCAGGCCATCAAGGACCTGACCGACGACGGTACCGTCGACGCCCTCATGGCTAAGTACAACATCAAGTAAAATAGCTACTTGATTGCGCGCGGGCCCTTTCCGTTTTGCGGAGAGGGCCTTTGCGCTTCTCTTGACGGAGAGTGTTTCCGTCTCGTTTTGCCGGCAACTTAAACGTTAGGAGCCACCTTGTCTCGATTGAACCAAGGAGCTATGGGCCAGAGCTATCCACTGCCCTCGATGCTCCAAAAGCTGGCCTGTGCCCTGGCTGTGGCGCTCGCCCTGGTATGCGTGGGGGCCTGCGTGCCCACGACCGCCCAGGCGCTTGAGACCGCAAAGATTACCGCCCGACCCAACACCGGTTCGGGCAGCACTGTGGTCGGCGGCACCGAGACGCGCATTACCTGGGAGGTTCAGGCCGATGCCGACGAGGAGCTGAGCGGTCTTTCGCTGACGTTTGTCGACGGCACGACGTTTGACACCGATGACACGCGATTGACGATGCTCTCGGGCGAGGACCTCATGGATCGTACGCCCATGAAGCCCACGTGCAAGGCTGACGGCCAGACGCTCAAGATCGACTTTGGCGAGACGGCGCCTGCCGGCGGCTTTTTCCGTGTCGAGGTTTACGGCGTGACGTTTCCCGTCGAGGGCGGCGATGAGGCCTTCAGCGGCACCTATACGCTCGCCGACGGTTCGACCAAGAAGATTTCCAAGATTCCTTCCGTCGAGATTAAGGGCGTGACTGCATTCGATAACTTCCTGGCCGATCTTAAGGAGCAGCCGTGGGTCGAGGCCTGGAACTCCAATATGTTCCTGCGCCTGTTCTTGAACCCGGTCATTTTGGTCCAGAGCCTGCCGATCGTCTTTAAGGGCTTCCTTATGTCGCTCTCGATCGTGCTCGTGGCATTTCCGTTGGCCATTCCCTTTGGCTTTGCGCTGTCGCTCATGCGCATTTCCAAGTCGCGTATCCTTCGTTGTCTTGCCGGCATCTATGTGAATATCATCCGCGGTACGCCGGCGTTCCTGCAGATCTACATCGCGTTCTTTGGCCTGCCGCTGGCCGGCGTCAAGGTTGACGACTACGTCTTAGGCGTTATCGTCATGGCCATGAACTCGTCTGCGTACCTGTGCGAGATTTTCCGTGCCGGTATTCAGTCGATCCCCAAGGGCCAGAACGAGGCTGCTCGCTCGCTGGGCATGAATGCCTTCCAGACACTGCTCTACGTTATGATTCCGCAGACGTTCCGCAATGTCCTGCCTACGCTGACCAGTGAGTTCATCCTGCTTTACAAGGATACGTCGCTGCTCGCGGCCGTGGGCGTGGTCGAGATCGTCATGAACGCCCGCACCATCGTGGCCACGACGGGCTCCATCACGCCGTATGTGGTTGCCGCCCTGTTCTACCTGGTCATCACCCTGCCGCTTGCGCGCTTGGTGAGCGGTCTTGAGGCGAGGCTGCTGGGTACGGCCGAAACCAAAAAGAAGCGTCCCACCAAGAGCGCCGGACAGGTCGTCGCGACGCCCGCCGATCACATCGCCGGTCTGTAAGGAGGTCCTATCATGAGCGAAACCAATAACTCGAACGAGGTCGTCGTCAGCATCAAGAATCTCCAGAAGGCCTTTGGCGATAACGTGGTCCTGCGCGACATCGACCTTGATGTGCACAAGGGCGAGGTCGTTGTCGTTCTGGGCCCTTCGGGTTCGGGCAAGTCGACGATGCTTCGCTGCATCAATCGTCTAGAGCATCCCACGAGTGGTTCGATTGTCGTCGAGGGCGTGGATGTGTGCGCCAAGGGCGTTGACCTCAATAAGGTGCGTACGCACTTGGGCATGGTGTTTCAGCAGTTCAACCTGTTCCCGCACCTGTCGGTCAAAAAGAACGTCATGCTTGCGCAGCAAAAGGTGCTCAAGCGCAGCAAGGAAGAGGCCGAGAAGATCGCCATCGAGGAGCTGACCAAGGTCGGCCTTGCCGAGCGTATCGACTTTATGCCGAGCCAGCTGTCGGGCGGTCAGCAGCAGCGCGTGGCGATCGCCCGCGCCCTGTCGATGAACCCGCACGTGATGCTCTTTGATGAGGCCACGTCGGCACTCGATCCCGAGCTTGTCCGCGACGTTCTGGGTGTCATGCGCGACCTGGCACGTGACGGCATGACCATGATTGTGGTGACGCACGAGATGGGCTTCGCCCGCGACGTCGCCGACCGCGTCGTCTTTATGGACGGTGGCGTCATTGTGGAAGAGGGTATGCCGAGCGAGGTCTTCGACCACCCCAAGAGCGAGCGCACCAAGGCGTTCTTGGGCAATATCTCATAGCGGCGCGTCGAGGTTATCGATATAACAAACGGGGACCGGATGTGAATATCCGGTCCCCGTTTTTGTTTGGGCATGAGCGACTGTTGTTGTGCGGTACTCGGCTGTCAGTTGCCTTGCGACTTTCTGACGGCTTCGTTAGGCCAGCTCCGCTCCCAGGGCCTTGCAGGCCGCTTCGCCCTCGTCGTCGGGTGCGTCGTAGCAGATGACGGAATCTACGACGCTGACGCCGGCCTCGTCGGCGTCGGCCTTCCAGTTGTCCATCCACTCGCCCTCGGCCCACGAGTAGGAGCCAAAAAGGACGACCTTCTTATCGCCGAGGGTCTCCTTGACCTCGTCCCACATAGGCTGGAACTCGTCATACTCAAGCTCCTCGGAACCCATGGCGGGGCAGCCGAAGGCAATGGCGTCATAGCTGGCGGCCTTGTCGGCGGAGAAGTCGGCGCAGGAGATGACCTCTGCCTCGGCGCCGGCACCGGTTGCGCCCTCGGCAACGAAGTTTGCCATGGCCTCGGTGTTGCCCGTACCGCTCCAGTAGACGACGGCGATCTTGCTCATATGTTTTCCTTTCGGTTGTGCGGCGTGCGGCCGCGTTTTGTATGCTCTATCGGGTTGCCTGGACAAGTTGTCCCAGGGTGCAGCCCTGTTGATAGATGTAGGTAAGGTATTGCGTGCATGTGCGATAGGAATCGAAGGTCGTGAGCGCCTGCTCAACGTTTGTGTATACCTTCCATGCGCCAAAGACCTTATAGTTTTCGCCGTGCTGGACGATA
>URDE01000104.1:0-6293 GCA_900546525.1 uncultured Collinsella sp. | reverse complement strand
GTTGCCCAGACCCACATACAGCGGGGTCTCCAAAAAGTGATGGATGGCCTCGTAGGCATCGGTATTGGCGCAAATGACGGCGGCGATGGCGGCGAAGACCATGACGGCGGCGGAAATCGTGCCGTTCTCGGCGATGCGCTCCCAGATGTCGTGACGCTCAAAACGCTTGCGCTCACGGACGTTGAACAGCTGCTCGGGTGCTGCCATGGGCGGCTCCTTTCACGGGAAGGCTCCCGTCTTAAAAAAGCACGGCCCGCCCAAGTGGCGGCGCCGCGCTCTAACGTATTACGCTTGCATCTAGCCTACCCTGCACGACAAGCACGCAGGCGTGGCCGAAAAGCGGAACCACAGGTTGAACATTATTTGCCCAACGGCACGGGCACGCCTGTCCAAGAGACGACGCGGCGCCATGCACAAAAAACGACCGGAGCGCGGGGCGTCCGCGATCCGGTCGTGGCGTTTAGTGAACTAAACCTAGCAGGCGGCCATGATGGGGGCAGCGACCTGCTTCTTACGGGAGAGGACGCCCGGCATCCAGACGCCGTCGTGCTCGTCGGCAATGCCCAGGCCCTTCTGAGCGGCCTCGGTCTCGCCCTCGAGCAGGACCTGCGAGCCCTCCTCCATGATGTCGGTGATGCACAGGACAATGCCGTCAGCGCCCTTCTCGGCAGCGTAGGCGCGCATGGCCTCGCGAATCTCGTCGATCATGCCGAGTGCGCGGGTCTTGTCGACAGTCTCGTACTGGCCGATGAGCAGCTTCTTGCCGGCGGGCTCGAACATCTTGATGTCGTTGCCGACCATCTCGGCAGCGGTAAAGGAGCCGGACGGACGGGTGAGGAAGACCTCCATGCCAAACTTGACCGGGTCGACGCCCACCTGCTCGCCGAGCTTGGCGGCGACGGCGCGGTCGACATCGGTGGTGGTGGGGCTCTTGAGCATGAGCGTGTCGGTCATCATGGCCGAGAGCAGCAGCTTAGCCTGGACGTCGGAAAGCTCAACGCCGAGCACGCCGGCGAGCTTGGTGACGATGGTGCAGCTGGAGCCCCAGGGCAGGCAGATGTAGTGCAGCGGGCCGGCGGTCTCGAAGTCGCCGATGCGGTGATGATCGACAACGCCAAAGACCGTGGCGTCCTTAAGGCCGGCGACGGACTGGGCAGACTCGTTGTGGTCGGTGAGGACGACGAGCTGACCGGCCTCGACGGACTCGATCACGCGGGGCTCGGCGATGCCGGCGTCGGCGAGCAGCTTGGCGGACTCGGCCGGAAGCTGACCAAGGGCGCAGGCCTCGTAGGTGTTGCCGGCATACTCAACCTGGTTGAGCAGCTGGGACAGGACGACGGCGCTCATGATGGCGTCGTTATCGGGGTTCTGGTGACCAAAGACAAGAACGTTTGCCATGGATATCCTCCACTTGATATGTGTACTTGGACGTAGCTATGGTAGCACGCCGATGCCGAGCCTTCGCAGACGGAAGGGTCACGGCATATTTTGGGGCAGGCATGGGGGCCAAGACTGTCCCTTTTGCACCGTGTTGGTGCAAAGTAACCTGACCCCCTTGCACCAGCTATTTACCGGCGGCGCGCAGGGCTACGTAGGCGGCACCGATGATGCCGGCGTCGTTTCCGAGCGAAGCGACCTTAATGGGCGTCTCGCGCGAGGCAGAGAGCGCGTACTGCTTAAAGTGCTCGCGAACCTTGTCGAGATAAACATCGGCCGAAGCGGACGCGCCGCCACCGATCAGGAACATCTCGGGGTCGACCACGTTGGCGATAAGCGCCAGGGCGCGGCCAAGGTAGTCGGCCATGGTGTCGGCTGCGGCCAGCGCGAGCTTGTCGCCCTCGCGGCAGGCCTGGAACACGTCCTTGGAATCGGAGGGGCCGGTGAGCTCAATGGGCTCGACGCCCGCCTTCTTGCACTCGGCAAGGTAGTTGCTCACCACGCCGGTGGCGCTGGAATACTGCTCCAGATGGCCATGGCCGCCACAGCCGCAGGTGCGCTCCTCGGCCGGGTTCAGGCACATGTGGCCAATCTCGCCGCCGGCGCCCACAACGCCCGATACCACGTCGCCGTTAACGATAACGCCGCCGCCCACGCCGGTACCGATGGTGACCATCACCACGTTCTGCACGCCCTTGGCAGAACCGAGCCAGGCCTCGCCCATGGCAGCGGCGTTGGCATCGTTCTCATACTTAACGACCGCATCGGGGCAGTGCTTCTGAATGGCGACCCTCAGCTCGGGCAGGTTAATGGCAATGTTGGCCTTGACCTTGGCATCGCCCGACGCCGGGATGGGACACGGAACGGCCAGGCCAATGCCCGCCACAAAGGCACGCGGAATCTGTGCCTTGGCGACCACCTGGTCGATAGCCTCGGTCACCGCGGCAAAGCCCGCGGCGTCAACGATAGGAGGCGTGGGCACGCTGGCCTTGGCAAGCAGGTTGCCGTCCTCGTCGAACAGGCCCTCCTTAACCGAAGTGCCGCCGACGTCGATGCCGATGTAGTACTGCTTAGGTTCCATGGGAGCCCACCTTTCTCGTTTAAACATTGCCTGTATGGTACCGCTCTCAAGGCAAAAACCTACCAAAAAGGGACAGGTTTGTTTTGGCAGGTTTTATCTGGGGTAACGCAATTGGCTGCCCAACAGGCCGCGCAAGACCATCCCCAAAAATAAAGGCGCCGGGAGGCGGAGGCTCCCGGCGCCCGTCAAAGGGACTATGTTGTCTGTTGGACCGCACGGTCCGTCGCGGCGATAACGCCGACTAGGCCTGAAGTGCCTGCAGCTGCTTGTGAACCTCGATGAGCTCCGTCGCCATGACGCGCATGGTCTCGGTGCCGGCCATCTGGTCCTCGGCATGCAGCAAAATCAACGGGGCCTCGCCGTTACGTTCGCCGTTGGCCTCCTTCTTCAGAAGCCCCATGTGAACATCGTGGCCACCGTTATAGGCCTCGTCGCCCTGCTTGATAAGCTCCTCGGCGGCGTCAAAATCGCCCTCCTTGGCCTTTTGCACGGCATTGATGTACATGCTCTTGGCGGTACCGACGTAGCTGATGATCTCAAAGCAGGTCATCTGCAGTTCGTTCAAATCCTCCATGCAGAGCACCTAGCCCATCACGCTGACGCAGTGGTCGATGATGCCGGCAGCGTTCATGCGGCCGTAGTCGACCATGTTGATGACCTCGACCGGAAAACGACCGGCGGCCTCCTTCTCAAAATCGCCCTTGGTGTAGCCGATCTGCGGACCAAGCAGCAACATGTCGCACTCGTCCAGGTGATCGTGGGCCTCGTTCATGGGACGAGCCTCGACCTCAATATCCAGACCACGGTTTGCAACCTCGGCCTGCATCTTCTGGACCAGCAGGCTCGTGGACATACCGGCATTGCAGCAGAGCATGATCTTCTTCATGGTTTCCTCCTTATAACTGCGCGGCGCGCAGACGACAACTGGTTTTATTCCTTGCGGCTATTGTGCCCACCCCCCTGCATCTTTACACAAGGGAGAGAGCTGCGGGCACCGGCGCCGCGTACCGGCGCCCGCAAAGGTGAAAGGGACGAACGTTAGGCGTTCTACTCGGCGAGAGCCTCCTGCTTGGCGATTGCCTTCTCGGAAATCTTCATAAAGGGCAGGTAGACGGCCATGCCAATGACAATCTCGATAGCCTGCCACACGCCAGCGCGCCAGTCAAAGCCCGTAGCGAGCAGGGCATTGATGACGGGAGGCATGGTCCAGGGCACCTGGGCGATGCAGGGGCTGATGATGCCTGCGCAGGTAAGGCCATAGGTGATGCCGATGAACAGGTCGGGAAGGAGGACAAACGGGATCATGAGCGGCAGGTTGTACACGATGGGGTAACCGTAGATAACCGGCTCGTTGATGTTGAACAGACCAGGCAGGATAGCCATCTTGGAAACGGTCTCGGAAGCCTTGTTTTTGGAGAACAGGAGCGTGTCGAGCAGGAGCATGAGGGTGCAGCCCGAGCCGCCGATGAGGGCGAAGCTGTTAACGATCTGCATGTTCATGTAGTGATCGGGCTGGATGGTGCCACCGGCGGCAAAGGTAGCCATGTTGTCGACGATGAGCATGGTCAGGATCGGCTCGACGGTAGCGCCAGAGATGGTGGACTGGTGAATACCGACGCAGAACAGCAGGTTAGCAAGGGTGTAGATGAGGATAACAGCCCACGGACCAGCGTTCATGATGCTCTTGAGCGGGTTGGAGATGCACGTGGAGATGATGGTGCACAGATCGGTGCCGGCGCACACGGCGAGCAGGGCTGCGGCAAGAGCGAAGACCGCGAGGTTAAGCAGCATCGGAATCATGACGTTGAAGGAGTTGGAGACCGCGGGAGGCACGCCCTCGCCCAGCTTAACCTTGAGCTTCTCGACGCCAGAAATCTTGATGAAGAGCGAGACGGAAAGCAGGGCGATGATAATAGCCGAGAACAGACCGTTGGTGCCGGTGTTGGCAGTCGAAAGGGCGCCCGTGACCTCGGCGGAGGTGATCTTGTCGGTGAGCAGTGGGCTCGTGGCGGCAAGCGTGGCGGTGATCTGCTGCGGCATCATGATGACGAAGGCAGAGATAGCGACGACCATGCAAGCAAGCGGATTATCGAAGCGCTTGTTCTTAGCGAGGCTGTAGCCAATCAATCCGGCCAAGATAATGGCAGAGACGTTGAGGGTGCCCAGCGTAATCGCCGAACCCCACGTCTGAAGGTTGGCAAGGCCCGCCGCATCGAGCGGGAACAGAGGGAACACGACGTTGTTAATAAGAACCGCGATACCCGCAAGGATATAGAGCGGCGTGATGGTCGCGAAGGCGTCACGCAGGGAACGCAGGTGAACCTGGTTTCCCACCTTCGCAGAGACCTCGGCAAACTTGTCG
This sequence comes from uncultured Collinsella sp., assembly GCA_900546525.1. Classification (GTDB taxonomy): domain Bacteria; phylum Actinomycetota; class Coriobacteriia; order Coriobacteriales; family Coriobacteriaceae; genus Collinsella. The sequence goes on along the minus strand of URDE01000104.1, from coordinate 1,413 downwards.
AGGAAGCTCTTTCCGTTGTCACTGGCCATGATTGCTCCTAACTTTCAAATCCGGCCTTTCCTATGCGCACGGTGGTCTGTCGCCCTCTGCCACCAGATGTGCCATGTGTTGCGCGCGGCGGCGCGCGGTCTGGACGTTCGTCCGGTCGCTAATCAACCACGTGGGTCGTGGCGACCTGTTTGAGCCAGGCCGCCGACTTCTTAAGACGGCGCTTATAGCCATCCATCAGATCGACCTCGACAAAGCCATAGCGATTCTTAAAGGCATTGGCCCAAGACCAGTTATCGATGACGGCCCAATAATGGTATCCGCGGCACTTGGCGCCCTCGTCGATGGCCTTGGCCACCCACTCCAGGTGCTGACGTACAAAGTCGACGCGGTAGTCATCCTGGATGGTTCCTTCGGCGTCACGGTTCTTGTATTCGTCCATGATGCCGATGCCGTTCTCGGAAACGAACCACTCAAGATCGGGGTAGTTCTTAGCGCAGTCCATGCCAAAGTCGTAGAGGCCCTGCGGGTAGATCTCCCAGCCGCGGCTCTCGTTCATAACGGCGTCGGGCCATACGTACTCGTCGGCAAAGTGCGGCAGGCCGTACTGGTCGACCTTGCTCGCCGGCGCCTGAACACGCGTGGGGTGGTAGTAGTTGCAGCCTAGCCAGTCGACAACACCCTGCTTGAGGATCTCTTGGTCGCCGGCGCGGAACGGGAGCTTAACGCCGCCCTCGGCCAGGCTGTCGAGCACGTCGGCAGGAAGCTCGCCCTTGGTGATGAGGTCGAGCCACCAGCGGTTGTTGATGCCGCTGGTCATGCGCACGGCCTCGAGGTCCGCCTCGCTGGGGTTCTCCTTGGTGTAGACCGGGGTAAAGCAGTTGATCATGCCGATCTTGGCATCGGCGCGAATAGCGCCCTCGTCATAGGCGCGACGATAGTTGGCCACGGCCAGCGCGTGCGCCAGCGAGATGTGATACTGCACGGTGCGGGCGCGGTTGAAGTCGTGGAGCTGCGGGAACCACACGCCCTCCTGATAGCGCTGCTCGGGCTCGACGATGGGCTCGTTAAAGGTGAACCAGTACTTAATCTCCTGGCCAAACTCGTGGAAGGCGACGTCGGCGTAATGTGCGTAAGCCTCGACAACCTCACGGCTCTCCCAGCCGCCACGGTTAAAGAGGTAGGTGGGCATGTCAAAGTGGTACAAGTTGACAAACGGCTCCAAGCCGGCTTCGCGAGAGGCGCGGAACAACTCGTGATACCACGCGGCACCTTCCTCGTTGAGGTTGCCGTCGGCATCGAGCAGACGGCTCCACTGGATGGAAGTGCGATAGGTATCCAGACCCAAGTCCTTCAAAATGCGAAGGTCTTCCTGGTACTTGGCCATAAAGTCATTGCCGGCGTAAGAGCCAACGCGGTTGTAGA